>DATLBJ010000086.1:0-12137 GCA_035526975.1 Ramlibacter sp. | reverse complement strand
GACGTTCTTTCGCAGCCGCGTCGATGCGACGCAATCGATGCAGTCACGCTTTGCTGCGAAACAGCTTGTCTTCGCACACGCGGCGCTCACCGACGTCGAAGGCAAGCGGCTGTGGCACGACCAGCGAATCGCCCGCGAGGGTTTCGATGTGGCAACTGCCGCCAGCGGCGACATGCGCCTGAAGCTGCGCGACTGGTCGCTTGCGCGCGACAGCTCCGGCGCGATGACCGCACGCGTGGCGGCGTCCACCTTCTCGTTCGACCTGGGTTTTCGGACGACGCAACCCGATCTGCTGCAGGGCGATCAAGGCCTCTCACGCAAAGGCCCGCTCCCCGAACAAGCCAGCTACTACTACAGCGAGCCACAACTCCAAGTGGCCGGTGCGCTCGTCTTTCAGGGCAAGCGCGTGGACGTAACCGGCCGCGCGTGGCTGGATCACGAATGGAGCGAAGCACTCCTGCACCCCGAGGCGATGGGCTGGGACTGGATCGGCATGAACCTCGACGACGGCAGCGCGCTGATGGCTTTTCGCCTGCGCAAGCCGGATGGCACGGCGCTGTGGGACGGCGGCGCGTTCCGGGCACGCGGACACGACGTGTACATCTTCTCGCCGGGGGAAGTGCAGTTCGGTGCGCAGCGGCGGTGGACGAGCCCACTGACACGTGCGAACTACCCGGTGGAATGGATCGTGCGCACGCCGGCGGATTTCTATCGTGTGAGCGCGGTGCTGGACAACCAGGAGCTGGATAGCCGCACCTCGACGGGTGCAATCTATTGGGAAGGCCTGTCACGCCTTTTCGACAGCAATGGCAGGAAGGTCGGCTCGGGCTATCTGGAAATGACGGGCTACGCGCAACGGCTGCGCCTGTAGAGCTCAGGTGGCCGACGGCCGCTCTTCGCTGTGCGCGCCGCGCAGGTGGTCGCGCACCTTGACTGCACTGTCGCCCACCGCGGCCACGGCTTCCTTCACGCGCCGCTCGCTCGTGTTGAAGTAGCGCGCCCAGGTGCAGACTTCCCAGTCGTACTCGAGGTTGATCCGGTCCTTGTCCGCGATGTCGACTTTGTTCATGGATGACATCTTGCGGGCTCGAGCGCGGCAGCGATGTAGGACGAGTTCAATGGGCGCCCGCAGCCGCATCCGCGCCTGCGCCGCCCCGCTGGGGATGGCTCAGCCACACGATCGGGATCAGCAACAGGAACAGCACCGCGGAGGCGAAGAAGATGTCGACTGCGGCCATGGTGAACGCCTGCTGGTTGACCATCTGGTTGATCATGCCGAGCGCCTGGTCCGGGGACATGCCCGACGAAGTCAGGCCCGCCATCGCCTGCTGCGTGGCAGCGCTGCCGTTGTTCACGGATTCGGCCAGCTGCGCGTGGTGCAGCGCGGCGCGGTCTTCCCACAGAGTCGTGGAGATCGACGTGCCGAATGCACCCGCAGTGATGCGCGCAAAGTTGGTGAGGCCGGAGGCTGCCGCGATCTTGTCGGGCGGCAGGCCCGAGAGCGTGATCGTCGACAGCGGGATGAAGAAGAACGCCATGCCCACGCCCTGGATGATCGTCGGGATCATCAGCGTCCACGTATCGGCCTGCGTGTTGAACCCCGATCGCAGCCACATCACGGTGGCAAACACGACGAACCCGAAGGTGACGTACTTGCGCGCGTCCACCTTCGCAATGGTGCGCCCCACCACCGGCGACAGGATCATCGCCGTGATTCCCACGGGCGCGATGATCATGCCCGCGTCCGTCGAGGTGTAGCCGAGGAACTGCTGCAGCCACAGCGGCAGGAGAACGACGCTCCCGAAGAACAGGCCGTACGCGATCGCGGTGGAAAGCGTCCCGGTCCAGAAGTTGCGCCGGGCGAACAGGCGAAGCTCGACCACCGGATGTTCGTCCGTGAGCTCCCACACGAGAAAAAAGGCGAACCCCACCGCGGTCACGATAGCGAGCGTCACGATCAGCGGCGAATGGAACCAGTCCTTTTCCTTCCCGAGGTCCAGCATCATCTGCATCGCGCCGATCCAGATGACGAGCAAGGCCAGGCCCACCTTGTCGATCGGCAGCTTGCGCGTGTTGCTCTCGCGCTTGCGATAGATGCTCCATGTGGCAAGCGCGGCGACGATGCCCACCGGGATGTTGATGTAGAAGATCCACGGCCAACTGATGTTGTCCGTGATCCAGCCGCCGAGCAGCGGGCCCACCACGGGTGCGATCAGCGTCGTCATCGCCCACATTGCCATCGCCATGCCGGCTTGCGCACGGGGGTAGCTGGCGAGCAGCAGCGTCTGCGACAGCGGGATCATCGGGCCGGCGACGAAGCCCTGCATCGCGCGGAAGAAGATCAGCATGCCCATGTTGGGCGCCATGCCGCACATGAACGACGCGATCATGAAGAGGACCACGCTGGCCACGAACATCTTCACCTGGCCGATTCGCTGCGCGAGCCAGCCCGTGAGCGGCACCGAAATCGCGTTGGCAACAGCGAAGCTGGTGATGACCCACGTGCCCTGGTTCGGGCTGACGCCAAGGTCACCTGCGATCGCGGGCAGCGACACGTTGGCAATCGACGTGTCGAGCACGTTCATGAATGTCGCCGTCGACAGGGCCAGGGTGCCCCAGACGCGCGCCATCCCTTCCAGGGGCGCGTGTCCGCCCTGCGGAGCGTTGGCTTCGGCCATTTTCAGTTCGAGTGGGAAGCGGTGGAAGCCTTGGCGATCGCGGGTGCGGTGGCGCGCGACGTGCGCGCGAAACTGGATTGCGCGCCGCGCCCGAGATTGGCGGCGATCACACGCTGCACTTCTGCGTCCGCCCCCTTGTCGTACGAGCTGAACACGTCCGTTTTCGTCACGGCCGCGGTGCGCGGCGCATCGGCCAGCGACTTGCCGTCCTGCTTGCTCACGTCGACTTCGGCGTCCATCGACAGGCCCACGCGCAACGGGTGCTCGGCGATCTCTTTCTTGTCGAGCGCGACGCGAACGGGCACGCGCTGCACCACCTTGATCCAGTTGCCGGTGGCGTTCTGCGCAGGCAGCAGCGCAAACGCGGAACCCGTGCCGGCGCCGAGACCTTCCACCGTGCCGTGATACTCGACCTTCTTGCCGTACACGTCGGCCACGAGTTTCACAGGCTGGCCGATGCGGATCTTGCGCAGCTGGCTTTCCTTGAAGTTCGCATCGACCCACACCTGCTGCAGCGGGATGATCGACATGAGCGGCGCGCCGGGCGCGACGCGCTGGCCGACCTGCACCGTGCGCTTGGCGACATAGCCGTCGACGGGTGCGGGCAGCGCGGCGCGTTGCGCGGCGAGCCACGCTTCACGCACCTTCGAGGCGGCAGCCTGCACGCTCGGGTGCTGGTCGACCGACGTGCCTTCCGTCTGCGCCTGGTTGCTTGCGAGCTGTTCGCGCGCGGCCACCACGCCGGCCTGCGCTGCGGCGAGTTGGCTCTTTGCATTGGCCAGCGCCGCCTGCGCGTGGTTCAGTTCTTCCTTCGACACCGCGCCATTGCCCGCGAGCGACTGGCGGCGGTTCAGGTCGTCGTTGGCGCGCTGCACTTCGGACTGCGCCTTGGCGATGTCGGCTTGCCGCAGGTCCACCTGCGCGGAGAGCGAGCCGTTGTTGGCGTACAGCGTGCGGACTTGCCGGACGGTTTGCGCGAGGTTGGACTCAGCCTGGTCGAGTGCGACGCGCACATCGGCGGGATCGAGCTGCACCAGCGGCTGGCCCGACTTCACGAAATCCGTGTCGTCCGCGAAGATCGCCTGCACCGTGCCGCCGATTTGCGGCGTGATCTGCACGACGTTGCCTTGCACGTAAGCGTTGTCGGTGGATTCGTAGTGGCTCGCGACGAGCCAGTCGTACGCGCTCCATGCGATGCCCGCGACGACCACGACGGCGGCGATCGTCAGCAGCGCCTTCTTGCGCCTGGGATTGGTGTTTTCTGCCATGGTGTTTCTTCCTTATCTTGCCGGGTTCGTGGCGCCGCCCCCGAGCGCCCGAATGAGTGCGACTTGCGTGTCGAGGGCGCGAGCCGAGAGGTCGACCGCCAGCCGCCTCTGGTTCAGCACGGCGCTTTCGGCGGTGAGCACGTTGAGGTACGTGCCGAGCCCCGCCTTGTACCGCTGCAAGGCCAGGTCGTAAGCCGATTCGGCTGCGGCCTGCGCCTGCTTCTGTTCGCTTTGCTGGCGGCCGACGGACTGCGCGGATGCGATGCTGTCGGCCGTGTCGCGGATTGCATCGAGCACCGCGGCGTTGTAGCTTTCGATCGCCGCATCGAGGTCTGCATTCTTGCCGCGCAGGTTCGCGCGCAGGCGCCCGCCTTCGAAGATCGGCAGGCGGATGGCCGGACCGATACCGAACTGCTCGCTGCCGGCGGAGATCAATTTCGAGAACCCGATGCTCGACAGGCCAGCGAACGCAACAAGGTTCACGTTGGGATAGAACTGCGCCTTCGCGTTCTTCACGTCGTAGCCGGCGGCTTCGACGCGCAGGCGGGCAGCGGCGATGTCGGCGCGCTGGCCGAGCAAGTCGGCCGGGATTTGCGACGGCAGTGCGATTGCCTTGACGTTGCCCACGCTGGGCGTGATGGCGACCGGCTGGTTGCCCACGCCAACCAGTGCAGCGATGGCATGGCGCGCGATTTCGGCTTGCTCGCTGAGCGCTTCGATCTGCTGGCGCGCTTCGGGCATTGCACCTTCGCTTTGCTTCAGCTCCAGTTGCGAGTCGAGCCCCGCGCGCACACGGTCGTTCACGAGCTTGAAGGACTCCTCGCGTTGCGCCAGCGTGCGCTGGGCCACGACGATGTCGTCGTTGAGGCGAGCGAGCGTGAAGTAGGCGCGTGCCACATTGGTTGCTAGCAGGATCCGCGCAGCTTCCGCGTCGGCTTGCGCCGCTTGGGCGCCAGACAGCGCTGCATTGAGCGCTGCCTGGTTCTTGCCGAAGAAGTCGATCTCCCAGCTGCCATTGAGCTGCAGCGTGTTGAGCGTGACCGTCGAGCCGCCGATCGGCGGCGGATAGATGTTGTTCGCGCTGAACTTCTGCCGCTGCGAATCGAACTGCCCGCCGACTTGCGGCAGCAGCGCAGTGCGCGCCACTTCGGTGGCGGCTTGCGCCTTTGCGAGGCGGGCCTGTGCGATCTTCAGGTTGGGGTTGCCGGCCAGCGCCTGGGCGATGAGGCGATCGAGGTTGTCGTCACCGAAGTCGCGCCACCATTCGGTGTTCAGCGCGAACGCCGGGGCCGTCCCCGCAGCGAGGCCGACAGATTCGTTGGAGCGCATCGAGGCCTGCGGCTCGATGCCCTTGAAGTCGGCGCAGCCTGCAAGCAGCACGGCAGCGGCCAGCGCGCCCAAACGCGCGCGTGGGAATGTGCGGATCATGGGGAGGTCCTGCCTTCGCGTTCTTCCTGGAGTTCGATGGCGTTGTCGAGGACGCGGCGCAGCAGCGACTTGAGCATCTGCCACTCTTCCTGCGAGAAGCCGCGCAGGTGCGCGTTCTGCACCCGGCACAGGACCGAGGGGATTTGCTTGGCTGTTGCCGTGCCTTCGCCCGTGAGCTCGACGTTGACCACGCGGCGGTCTTCGCTGGACCGGACGCGGCGCACCAGGCCCTTCATCTCCAGGCGATCGAGCGTGCGCGTCATCGCGCCCACGTCCACCTGGGTTTCGCGGGCGAGTTCGGCCACGGTGGAGGCTTCGCCCAGGTAGACCTTCAAAAGGGGCACCCATTGCGCATGGGTGAGGCCGGTGGGCGCGAGCTCCTCGTCGACCGCTTCCTTGACGATGTTGATCGCGCGGCCCATGAGGTAGCCGATGCTCTCCTCGCGGCGCCAGCTTTCGGGGCGGTAGAACGAGGGCGGCGCGGCGGGACGGCGGGTCTTCGCGGCAGCAGTCATAGCCGCGAATATTACTTGCCTAGGCAGATATTGTCAAGTCCTCTATTGCCGGGGCAACGGCAGGAAAGGCCTATTCGATCCTCTTGAGCACTGCGAGCGCGCCCCCCTTGAAATCATCGATCGTCAGCGTGTCCTTCAAGCTCTTGCAATCCCCCGCCTGGTAGAAGACCGGCGGCTGGCCGTACGGCTGGAAGTGGCGCGCGTGGCAGCCTTCGTTCGTCGCGACGAGGTAGATCGGGCGGCGCTTCAGGTCGTCTTCCGACAGTTGCACGCCCGCCGTGAACGGGATGCGCCAGCTGTGCGTGAACTCGTTTCGATAGTCGGCGGTCGTGCCCAGGAACGAGCCATAGCTGCTCCAGCGCGCGAAGCGGTATTTCAGTTCGCCCAGCCGCGTGAGTTTCGCGCCATCGGGCGTATACGCCGCGATTCCGAACAGCGCCGGCTCCTTTTGCTTGCTCGCGACGTTCACGCGCGCGATGAGGAGGCGGCGATCCTTGTCCGCATCGAGGAAGCGCCAGCCGTCGCCCCATGAATCGAATGTCCAGCGCTTGTTCACGGCGACGGACGTGAGCGTGAGCGCGGTGTCGCCTTGCGCGATCGACGCGTTCACGGGCAAGCCCTTGAAGCCGAGTGCGGCCATGCGCTTGTCGCCTTCTTCCTGTGCGTGCCGCTGCGTCATGAAGGCGTCCAGTCGCCTCTTCATCTCGGCGGTCTCGCTCGCGACGGGAAAAGTATCCGCGAGCTGCTTGTACGCGACGACCGCCTTTTCCTCGTTGCCGGAGCGGATCGCGCCATCGACTTCGAATGCGAGGTTCGCGGGGGACAGGCGCAGTTGGTCGTTCTCCTCGCGCAGGCGCTTGACCTCCGCGCGAAGCTTTGCGACTTCCGCGGATTCGCCGGCCGGCCCGGCGTTCATGGACGGCTTGCACGCAGCAAGCGACAGCGCGGCCAGCAAAACGGCCGCGGGCGCACGAAACGCGATGCGCATCATCGACGTGCCTCCCTTAGACAGCGCTTCATTATCGAGCGGCGGACGCATCACGTGGGGCTAATGAGGCGTCGGTACACTGGCCCGAAATGGCTACCCTCGCCCTGCCCGCCACCCCCGCGAAGGCGTCGCCTCGCGCGCTTTCTGGGCTGCTGCCCTTCCTTCGTCCTTATCGCGGGCGTATTGCGCTCGCGGGCGTCCTGCTCGTCCTTGCTGCCGCGGCCACCCTGCTCTTTCCTATGGCGCTGCGCGGCTTGATCGACAACCGTGGAGAGGCCTTGCGCGAACACTTCCTGGAACTGTTCGGCGTGGCGGTCGCGCTCGGCATCTTCTCGGCAGCGCGCTTCTACACGGTCAGTTGGCTGGGCGAGCGGGTGACGGCCGACTTGCGCAATGCCGTGTACGCGCATGTGCTCGAGCAGAGCCCCGAGTTTTTCGAGACGACGCAGACGGGGGAGGTCCTTTCGAGGCTGACCACCGACACCACGCTCGTGCAGACCGTCGTGGGGTCGCAGCTCAGCCTCGGCCTGCGCAACACGGTGATGGGGCTCGGCGCGCTGTTCATGCTGGTGTGGACGAACCCGTATGTCATGACACAGGTGCTGCTGATCGTCGTGGTGGTGATCCTGCCTTCGATGTGGTTCGGGCGGCGCGTGCGCAAGTTGTCCAGAGCGAGCCAGGACCGCGTGGCGGATTCGAGTGCGATCGCAGCGGAGGTGCTGAATGCCATCCCGGTCGTACAGAGTTATACGGCGGAAGGCCGGGAGGCCAAGCGCTTCGACAACGCAACGCAAGACGCGTTCGAGACCGGGATTCGCCGCACGAAGGCACGGGCGGTGATGGTCGCATTCGTGATCATCGCCACGGCGGCGCTGTTGCTATGGGGATTGTTCCAGGGCACGCAAGCGGTGATCGCGGGCCGGATCACCGGAGGCCAGCTCGGCGAGACCGTCATGTACGCGATCATCCTCGCAGGCGCCGTCGCGGTACTGGGCGAGGTGTACGGCGACCTGCTGCGTGCGGCCGGCGCGACCGAGCGGCTGATGGAACTGCTCGATGCGAAATCGCCGGTGTCGTCGCCTGCGCATCCCGTGCGCTTCGATGCGCCGCAAGGCGGCAGCTCCGTCGTGTTCCAGGACATCACGTTCCACTACCCGTCGCGGCCGCAAACGCCGGCGCTCTCGCATTTCAGCCTGCGCATCGACGCGGGCGAAACGGTGGCGCTGGTCGGCCCGAGTGGTGCGGGCAAGACAACCGTATTCCAACTGCTGTTGCGCTTCTACGATCCGCAAGCCGGGCGCCTCGTGGTGGACGGTGCGGCGACGCGCGAGGTGTCGCTGCACGACCTGCGCCACCGCATGGCCGTGGTGCCGCAGGAGCCCGTGATCTTCTCGGCCAGCGCGCTGGAGAACATCCGCTATGGGCGGCCGGGTGCGAGCGACGAAGAGGTCGTCGAGGCCGCGATGGCGGCTTTCGCGCACGACTTCATTTCTGCGCTGCCGGAAGGCTACGGGACCTTCCTCGGCGAACGTGGAGTGCGCCTGTCGGGCGGACAGCGCCAGCGCATCGCGATCGCGCGCGCGATCCTGAAGAACCCGCCCCTGCTGCTGCTCGATGAGGCCACCAGCGCGCTCGACGCCGAGAGCGAGCGCATGGTGCAAGCGGCGCTGGAGTCCGCTATGCGCGACCGCACGACGCTGGTCATCGCGCACCGGCTCGCCACGGTGCAGAAGGCCGACCGCATCGTGGTGCTGGACCACGGGCGGCTCGTGGAGCAAGGCACGCACGAGCGCCTTCTGGCAGCCGACGGCGTCTACGCCCGCCTGGCTGCGCTGCAATTCCTGGACTGACGCAATCCCGTATTAGTTGCATGACTAACTAATTGGCGCCACAATGGCGCCATGTTCGACCATTGCCTGTACTTCAACACCACGTCCCTGGCGCGCGTCGTCGAGCGTGAATGGACGAAGGCGTTCAAGCCGTTCGGCGTGACACCGTCGCAGGGCTTCCTGCTGCGCATCGTGCTGGCGCAGCCGGGGCAGTCGCAATACTCCATCGCCGAGGCGCTCACGATCTCCCGCCCCACCGCGACGCGGCTGATCGACGGGCTGCAGGCCTTGGGGCTCGTCGAACGCCGGGCCGCGCAGCACGATGGCCGGCATTGGTCGGTGTTCCCCACGCGCAAGGCGACGGTCATCGAGGAGGCGCTGAACGCCGCCAGCGGCGCCGTCACGAAGAAGATCCAGCACGAGATCGGGCGCGGGAACTTCGACGAAACAGTAGAAAAGGTCCGGGCCGCCTGCTCCGCCCTGAAGTGAGCTTTTTTAAAACCCAAATAGTTGCATAGCTAACCATTGAAAGGAAGTGCCATGCCCATCCTGAACGTGAAAGTCAGCCGCCCCGCCCACGCGGAGCTGACCCGGGAAATTTCGCGCGAGCTGCTGGAGCTGACCTCGCGCATCCTCAGGAAGCCGCGAGAAGTCACGTCCATCGCCATCGATTACGTGCCGCCGGAACACTGGGTGATCGCGGGCCGCACGCTCGTCGAGCACGGCAAGTCGAGTTTCTACTTCGACATCAAGGTCACCGACGGGACGAACACCAAGGACGAGATGGCGCAGTACGTGGCGGAATCATTCGCGGCGTTCCAGCGCATTCTCGGCGACGTGCACGACGAAAGTTATGTGTATGTCGAAGAGGTGCACGCGTCCGCGTACGGGTACGGCGGGCGGACGCAGGAGTTCCGCTACGTCCAGTCCGCTATTGCAGGGGGCCTTTGAGCGACTTTGGGATCGGCAGCGGCAGCACGCCGATGCCTTCGTCGATCAGCGCTTCTGTTTCTTCGGCGGACGCTTGCCCGCGGATGCCGCGCTCTACGCTCTCGCCATAGTGGATGCGGCGCGCTTCTTCCGCGAAGCGCTCGCCGACGTCTTCCGTGTTGTCCAGGACGTGACGCACCATCTGAAGCCACTTCGCCTGCAAGGCGGTGTCCGGGGTGGTCATCACTTCCTGCTTCTTCGGCTCGCCCGGGGGCTGCGCGCCGAAGTTGATGCGCGGCGCGGACAGGCGCTTGGCGACGTGCGTGTCGCCGCAGAAGGGGCACTCGACGAGGCCGCGGGCCAGCTGGCCCTGGAATTCATCCTCGGAGCCGAACCAGCCCTCGAACACGTGGTGCTGCGTGCATTCGAGGTCCAGGACTTTCATTGAACCCGGATTATCGCTGCCACTCGAGTTTCCAAGTCCCGGCAAGGGTGTTCTGCAGCCACAGGGCGCCGATCAACGTCTTGGAATCGGTGATCGTGCCGTCGCGGCACCAGTCGAACACCTGCTGCGGCGTGGCGGTGAACACCTCGAGGAACTCCTCGTCGTCGAGCTTGGCTTCGGTGAGCTCCAGGCCGCGGCAGAACCAGATGTCGATGAATTCCGTGGAATACGAGATGACGGGGTTCAGGTGCCCTGCCCTCACCCATTCGCGCGCGGTGTAGCCGGTTTCTTCCAGCAGCTCACGCTTGGCGCACACGAGCACGTCTTCGCCCTTGTCGATCTTGCCTGCAGGAAACTCGATCATCACGCGGCCCATCGGGTAGCGATACTGCCGCTCCATCACGAGGCGGCCGTCGTCGAGCAGCGGGATCATCATCACGGCCCCGGGATGCACGATGTATTCGCGCGTGGCAGTGCCGCCGTCGGGCAGGCGCACTGTGTCGCGGAACGCATGCAGGAAGTGGCCCTTGAGGATTTCCTCGCTGGCGGTCTTCTCTTCGATCAGGTGGCGGTCTTGGGTCATCGGTGTTTCACGAGGTAGCGCCACACGAAGCCGGGAAACGCGAAGGTGACGAACATCGCGGCGGTCACCGCGTAGAACTCCCAGCCCTGCGCAGCGACCTGCCCGGCGCTCTTTTCCAGCGCGACGCCCAGCAAGCCTACCGCGAAATAGAGCACCACGAGCTCAGCGAGGCGCACGGCAAGCGCTTTCGGTTTCTTCAGCGGGAACACTGCGAAGAGGCGGTCGTTGAAGAACGGGAGGTTCGCCGCGACGAGGGCCGCGACGATCACGATCCAGACCGGGACGGCCTGCGTCATCGCGAGAGCTCGCTCAGGTCGCGAGCGTCTTGATGATCGCTTGCGCGCACAGCGTCATGAGCCCGCCCGGGAGGATGCCGAGGATGAGCACCAGCGCACCGTTGAGCGACAGGACAACCCGCACGTCCGTCGGCGCGGAGACGGTTGTCGCGGTGATCGGTGCATCGAAGTACATCACCTTCACCACGCGCAGGTAGTAGAACGACCCGATCAGCGACATGACCACCGCGAAGACCGCAAGGTAGATGTATGCCGCCTGCCCCGATGCGATCAAAGCCTGCAGCACAGAGAGTTTCGCGTAGAAGCCGACCAGCGGCGGCACACCCGCCAGCGAGAACATGCAGATCGACATCACGGCCGCATACAGCGGGCTGCGCTGGTTGAGGCCTGCAAGGTCGGAGATCTCTTCGCTCTCGAAACCTTCCCGCGCCAGGAGAAGGATGATGCCGAATGACGCGAGCGTGGTGAGCACGTAGGTGACGATGTAGAACATCGCCGAGCTGTACGCGTTGGCGGCGGGGCGAGTGTCGCCCATCACCACGCCGCACAGCAGGCCGAGCACGACGAAGCCCATTTGCGCGATCGTCGAATACGCCAGCATGCGCTTGAGGTTGGTCTGTGCGATGGCGGCAAGGTTGCCGATCAGGAGCGAGCCGATCGCGAGGACCACGAACATCTGCTGCCAGTCGTGTGCGATCGGCAGCAAGCCTTCGACCAGCATCCGGATGCAGATGCCGAATGCCGCGAGCTCCGGCGCGCTGCCGATGATGATGGTGACCGCCGTGGGTGCACCCTGGTACACGTCGGGAATCCACATGTGGAACGGCGCGGCACCCAGCTTGAAGGCGAGACCGGCCACGACGAACACCAGCCCGAAGGACGCGAGCATGTTGCGTCCGGAGCCGCTCTCGAGAGCATGCGCGACGCGCGTGAGCTCCAGCGAGCCGGTGCCGCCGTACACCATCGACAGCCCATAGAGCAGCAAGCCGGAGGCGAGCGCGCCAAGCACGAAATACTTCATGCCCGCCTCGGTCGCGCGCACCGAATCGCGTTGCAGCGCGACCTGGGCGTATTGCGCGAGCGCCATCAGCTCGAGGCCGAGGTAGAGCGTGAGGAAGTGGTTGGCCGAGATCATCACCATCATGCCGAGCGCGCCGAAGAGCGCGAGGCAGAGGTA
>DATLBJ010000085.1:0-6496 GCA_035526975.1 Ramlibacter sp. | reverse complement strand
CCACCTCACTTATGTGCCGTGGATCAAGGCGGCCGGCGAGCTCAAGACGAAGCCCACGCAACACACCGCGCAGAAGCTGCGCGAGATCGGCATCTCGGCGGACGCCCTGCTGTGCCGCGCCGACCGCAAGATTCCCGACGAAGAGCGCGCCAAGATTTCGCTGTTCACGAACGTGCCCGAGTGGGGCGTGATCTCCATGTGGGACGTGGACACGATCTACAAGGTGCCCCGCATGCTGCACGAGCAAGGCCTCGACGGCCTGATCTGCGACAAGCTGCGCCTGAACACGAAGCCGGCCAACCTGCAGCGCTGGGACGACCTGGTGTACGAGGTGGAGCATCCGCAAGGCGAAGTGGCGATCGCGATGGTCGGCAAGTATGTCGACCTGTCCGACAGCTACAAGTCGCTGAACGAAGCACTCAAGCACGCCGGCATGAAGAACCACGTGAAGGTGAAGATCGACTACGTCGATTCGGAAAGCATCACGGCCGAAAGCGTTTCGCAGCTATCCAAGTTCGACGCGGTGCTGGTGCCCGGCGGCTTCGGCAAGCGCGGCATCGAGGGCAAGATCCTCGCCGCGCGTTTCGCCCGCGAAAACAGGTTGCCTTATCTCGGCATCTGCCTGGGCATGCAGGTCGCCACCATCGAATACGCGCGCGACGTCGCGGGCCTTGCCGATGCAAACAGCACCGAGTTCGAGCCGGCCACGCCGCACCCTGTCATTGCGCTGATCACCGAGTGGCAAGACCGCGACGGCACGGTGCAAAAGCGCACCGAGACGTCCGACCTTGGCGGCACGATGCGCCTGGGTGCTCAAAAGTCCGACGTCGCCAAAGGCACGCTCGCCCACAAGATCTATGGCGACGTGGTGGACGAGCGCCACCGCCATCGCTATGAAGCCAACGTCAACTATCTGGACAAGCTGCGCGATTGCGGCCTTGTGATTTCCGCGCTGACGCAGCGCGAGCACCTCACGGAGATCGTCGAGCTCCCGCAAGACGTGCATCCGTGGTTCATGGGCGTGCAATTCCACCCCGAATTCAAGTCGACACCGTGGGACGGCCACCCCCTGTTCAACTCGTACATCAAGGCTGCGTGCGAACACCAGGCACAAGGCAAAACCGCCAAGCCACCGCTGAAAGTCGTGGCCTAAGAACATGAAGCTCTGTGGATACGACGTCGGCCTGCAAAGGCCGTTTTTTCTGATCGCCGGGCCCTGTGTCATCGAGTCCGAGCACTTGCAGATGGACGTGGCCGGGCAGCTCAAGGAGATGACCTCCGCGCTCGGCATCCCTTTCATCTTCAAGAGCAGCTTCGACAAGGCCAACCGCACGTCGGGCACGAGCTTCCGCGGCCCGGGCATGGACAAGGGACTCGAGATCCTCGCGAAGGTGAAGCGCGAATTGAAAGTGCCCGTGCTCACCGACGTGCACACCGAAGCCGAGGTGCCGCGCGTCGCCGAAATGGTCGACGTGCTGCAGACGCCCGCATTCCTTTGCCGGCAGACGGATTTCATCCGCGCCGTCGCGCAATCGGGCAAGCCCGTCAACATCAAGAAGGGCCAGTTCCTCGCGCCGCACGAGATGAAGAACGTGATCGACAAGGCCCGCTCCGCCGCGAAGGAAAAGGGGCTGGCCGAAGACAACTTCATGGCCTGCGAGCGCGGCGCCAGCTTCGGCTACAACAACCTCGTCTCCGACATGCGTTCGCTCGCGATCATGCGCGAGACCGGCGCGCCCGTCGTGTTCGACGCAACGCACTCGGTGCAGTTGCCCGGCGGGCAAGGCACGACATCCGGCGGCATGCGCGAGATGGTCCCGGTGCTCGCGCGCGCGGCCGTTGCCGTGGGAATCGCGGGGCTGTTCATGGAAACGCACCCGGATCCCGCGAAGGCTTTGAGCGATGGGCCCAACGCCGTTCCGCTCAAGCACATGCGCGCGCTGCTCGAAACGCTGGTGGCACTCGACAGCGTGACCAAGCGAAACGGTTTCCTCGAAAACAATTTCAACGCCTGAAAGACAACGCATGACCGCTCCCGCCTACCTGATCGTCACGATGCACATCACCGACCCGGACCGGTACAAGGAGTACATGGCCAAGGCCCCCGCGTGCGTCAAGGCCTTTGGCGGCGAATATGTGGTGCGCGGCGGCAAGCAGGAAACGCTGGAAGGCGGCTGGCAGCCGAAGCGAGTCGCCCTGCTGCGCTTTCCTTCGTACGAAAAAGCGAAGGCGTTCTATGACGACGGCCCGTACGCCGAAGTGCGCAAGCTGCGCGAAGGCGCGACCGAGTACTTCAACATGGTGCTCGTCGAAGGTATCGAGTCGCAGCCCGCCTGATTTTTTGATTTTGGAGAATGAACAAGAATGAGTGCAATCGTTGACATCGTCGGCCGCGAGATCCTCGACTCGCGCGGCAACCCCACCGTGGAGTGCGACGTGCTGCTGGAATCCGGCACGATGGGCCGCGCCGCCGTTCCCTCCGGCGCATCGACCGGCTCGCGCGAAGCCATCGAGCTGCGCGACGGCGACAAGAGCCGCTACGGCGGCAAAGGCGTGCTGCGCGCGGTGGAGCACATCAACACGGAGATCTCCGAATCGGTGCTCGGCCTCGATTCGTCCGAGCAGGCCTTTCTCGACAAGACACTGATCGACCTCGACGGCACCGAGAACAAGAGCCGGCTCGGCGCGAACGCAATGCTCGCGGTGTCGATGGCCGTCGCGCGCGCTGCTGCGGAAGAAAGCGGCCTGCCCCTGTATCGCTACTTCGGCGGTATGAACGGCACGCAGTTGCCCGTGCCGATGATGAACGTCGTCAACGGCGGGGCGCACGCCAACAACAACCTCGACCTGCAAGAGTTGATGATCATCCCCGTGGGCGCGCCGACGTTTCGCGAGGCGGTGCGCTACGGCGCCGAGGTGTTCCACGCCCTGAAGAAGATCATCGACGAACGCGGCATGAGCGTGGCGGTCGGCGACGAAGGCGGCTTTGCGCCCACCGTCGCCAATCACGAAGCCGCGATCGGGATGATCCTGGAGGCGATCGAGAAGGCCGGTTACCGTCCGGGCGAGCAGATCGCGCTGGGCCTCGATTGCGCCGCCAGCGAGTTCTACAAGGACGGCCGCTACAACGTCGAGGCCGAGGGCCTCGTGCTCGATTCGGGCGAGTGGGCCGCCATCCTGGAGAGCTGGACGACCAAGTACCCCATCGTGAGCATCGAGGACGGCATGTCCGAAGGCGATTGGGATGGGTGGAAGCTGTTGAACGACAGGCTCGGCAAGAGCGTGCAGCTCGTCGGCGACGACCTGTTCGTGACCAACACGAAGATCCTGCAGGAAGGCATCCGCAAGGGCGTGGCGAACTCGATCCTGATCAAGATCAACCAGATCGGCACGCTGACCGAAACGTTCAACGCCATCGAGATGGCCAAGCGCGCCGGCTGGACGTCGGTGATCTCGCACCGCTCGGGCGAAACCGAAGACAGCACGATCGCCGACATCGCCGTGGGCACGAACGCGGGCCAGATCAAGACCGGCTCGCTCTCGCGCTCGGACCGCATGGCCAAGTACAACCAGCTGCTTCGCATCGAGGAAGACCTCGGCGACATGGCCCAGTACCCGGGCCGCGCCGCGTTCTACAACCTGCGCTGAAGGAATGGCCCGCCGCGTCGTCCCCGCGTTCCTGCTCCTGCTGCTCGTCGTCGTGCACGCGCAGTTGTGGTTCGGGCGCGGCAGCGTCGCGGCAGTGTCCACGCTGCAGCAGAAGCTCGACGCGCAGCGCGCCGCCAACGTGCAGGCGCAGCAGGCGAACGGCCGGCTCGAAAACGAAGTGCGCGACCTGAAGGAAGGCCTGGAGATGGTCGAAGAAAAGGCGCGCTCGGAACTCGGCATGGTCAAGCCCAACGAAATCTTCGTGAACATCTCGAAGTGAGCGCGCTCGAGATCGCGGCGGTGCTGCTCGCGCTCGCGATGGTCTTCTGCAACATCCGCGAGATCCACTGGGGCTGGCCGCTGGCCGTCGCGAGTTCGCTGCTTTATGTCGAAATATTTCGCGAGAGCAAACTGTATGGCGACGCGTCGCTGCAGGTGTTCTTTGCGGTCGTCGCGCTGTGGGGCTGGTTCCAGTGGCTGCGGGGCCATCGCGCCGATGGCTCTTCGCTGCACGTGGCGCAACTCGGGTCGCGCGGCATCGTCCTCACGCTCGTCGCCGCAGCGGCCTTGTGGCCGGCGACCGGATGGTTCCTCAAGACGTACACGGACACGGACGTGCCGTGGTGGGACGCGTTTCCGACCGCGCTGTCCGTGATCGGGCAGTTCCTGCTCGGGCGCAAGTTCATCGAGAACTGGGTCGTGTGGATCGTCGTCAACGCCGTGAGCGTCGCCCTCTTCGCCTACAAGGGCCTGTGGCTGACGACCGGCTTGTATGTGGTGTTCATCGCCCTCAGCTTCGTGGGATGGCGGGAATGGAAAAAGCACCTCGCTGCGTGAAGGTCGCCTTGCTCGGCGCGGAGAGCACGGGCAAGACGACGCTTGCCCGCGGTTTGGCAGCGCGCTTCGAAGCGCTGGGGCGAAGTGCAGTCGCCGTCCCGGAGGCGCTGCGCGATTGGTGCGTTGCCCACGGGCGCACGCCGCTGCCCGAGGAGCAGATGGCCATCGCGCAGGAGCAGGAGCGCCGCGTGGACGAAGCCTGCCTGCGTGCCGAATTCGTCATCGCCGACACGACCGCGCTCATGGTTGCGGTCTACAGCGCAATCCTGTTCGAGGATCATGGCTTGTATCGCTTCGCGATAGAACGCCAGCGCGGCTATGACGTCACGCTCGTCACCGGGCTGGACTTGCCGTGGGTGGCGGACGGTCTGCAACGCGACGGTCCGCATGTACAGGGACCGGTGGATACGCAAGTGCGCGAGCTCCTCGCCAAGCACGGGATCGCGTACCGCGTTGTGTACGGCGCGGGCGACGAGCGACTGCGCAATGCCGTCGCCGCAATCGACGCCTCGCTTGCTCCGGGCCCGGCGGCCCGGAACTGGGTGTGGCAATGCGAGAAGTGCTCGGACCCCGAATGCGAACACCGCCTCTTCGCGCGGCTCATCTGATGCGAAACGTTTCCAAACTAGCAACCTGTCGCATCGGCTGAGCCACTTGCCCTCCTTCCGATGTGCCATCTTTGACTGCACATTCAAGGAGGCTCGCATGAAAAAGTCTTTCGCAACACACGCGCTCGTGGCCGCAGTAGCAGCCATCGCACTCGGCGGCTGCACCACCGAGCCGCGCGTCACCGTCAATACCAGTCCTGCAGTCGTGGCGCCGGCGCCCGCCTACGCCGTGGTCACGCCCGCACCCGCAACGGTGGTCATGGGCGCCGGCACGTTCACGGCCGTCGACCGCGATTTCGCGTTCACCGCGGCACTCGCGAACATGACCGAGATCGGCGCATCGCAGATGGCCGGCAAGCACACGAGCAGCGGCGACGTGCTGGACCTGGCCGGCATGATCAACCAGCACCACACGATGGCGATGAACGACCTCATCGTGATCATGCGCGCGCGCGGGATGTCGATCCCCGGCGACATCTCGCCGTCGCAGCGGCACCTGATGGACAAGCTGGGCACCGACTACGGCTACGAGTACGACCGCGACTTCGTGCGTCTCGTCGGCGTGCGCGCGCACCAGCAGGACATCGCGTACTTCCAGAACCAGATGGGACGCCTGGGCGACCCCGACCTGCGCAACTGGGCCGCGCGGAACCTGCCGTTGATGCAGCAGCACCTGAACATGGCGCTGGACATCTCGGGCCGGATCGCCGGCTAGCTACTGCACTTCGCTGCTCACCGGGGGCTGGTCCCCCGGCGAGGCGAACAGCTGGGCGGCGTCCACCGCGTCGAAGCGATACTGCTGTCCGCAGAAATCGCACGCGACGTCGATTTCGCCTTGTTCCGCGACGATGCTGTCGGCCTCGTCGCGCCCGAGCCCGCGCAGCATGTTGGCCACGCGCTCGCGGCTGCAGGTGCATGCGAACTCCGGGCGCTGCGCCGGAAAGCGCATCAGCGTTTCTTCCCAGAAAAGCCGCCGCAGCACCGTATCGACATCGAGCTCGAGCAGTTCCTGCCGCGTGAGGCTTGAAGCCAGCGTGGCGATGCGGTTGTAGTCCTCGTTGCGGCCGATCTGGTGCTCGTTGCTTTCGCCGGCCGGCGGCAGGCGCTGGATCAGCAAACCCGCTGCCACCTTTTCGTCCGCCGCAAGGATCAGCGTGGTATCGAGCTGCTCCGATTGCAGCATGTAGTGCTCGAGCACCTCCGACAGTTTTTCGATCTTCTCGCCCTTGTCGCCGTAAAGCGGCACCATCCCCTGGTAAGGTTGCTGCCCCGGCAGCTTGTCCTTCGGGTCGAGCGTGATGGCACAGCGGCCCTTGTTGCCGACATTGACCATTTCCGGCAGGTGCGCGTTCGCACCGACGGGGCCGACCACCTTGGCCGTCGCGCGCAACGTCAGGTCATGC
>DATLBJ010000084.1:0-29703 GCA_035526975.1 Ramlibacter sp. | reverse complement strand
GCGGCCAGCACGAACAGGTTCTCGCACTGCTTGTCCTTGATCAGCGCCTGGTGCAGGTTGGCTTCGCCGTGGATCACGTTGACCAGGTCGTACACCACGCGGCGCTCGCAGCCCATGATGAGGTCGAGGTTGCGCAGGCCCACGTCGAAGTCGATGACGGCCGTCTTGTGGCCCGCGAGCGCAAGGCCCGCGGCGAAGCTCGCACTCGTGGTGGTCTTGCCGACGCCGCCCTTGCCGGACGTGACGACGATGATCTTTGTTGCCATTCGGTTTTCCTATTGGATTGTTTCCATCACCAGCTTGCCCTCGGCCCCGCCCTGCAAGCGCACCTGCGCGGGCTTGCCGAGGATCTCCGGCGGCAATTGAATGTCGCCGGTGCGGTACACACCGGCGATCGAGATGAGTTGCGCTTCCATCGCCATCGAGAAGATGCGCGCTTCGGTGTTGCCCTTCGCGCCCGCGATGGCCTTGCCGCGCAGCGGCGCGTACACGTGGATGTGGCCATCGGCGATCACTTCCGCGCCGGCGTTGACCATGCACATCACGACGAGGTCGCGGCCGCGGGCGTAGACCTGTTGGCCTGACCGCAGCGGCTTGTCGACGACGAGCGCCGACATCGCGATGGGTGTTGGAGATTTGTCACCCCGGACTTGATCCGGGGTCGCTGGCGCCTGCACGACTCGCAGCTCATTCGCCACCGCCAGCCCCTTGAGCACCGCCTGCTCCATCTGCCCGTCACTCCCCCCGCGCACCGCCACCGGCATCACCCGGTACCCGCGCAGCAAATGCAACAGCTCCCCGAAATCAATCTCCCCTTGTCCGCCCAACGGCGACAAGTCCAGCACAAGCGGGTCGTTGTCGAAGAACTCCGGCACGTCGCCGAAACGCGTGCGCAGTTCATCGGCCAGCGCTGCGAGGTCCGTGGACTTCAGCAGCAGCGACACGAGGGGAAGATTGGCGCTCTTGATCTCGAACGTGGCAGGGGCGCGTCCTGCGAGGGCAACGGACATCTGGGTACTGCGGCTCATCCGTGAAGGTCGCGGATATTAGCAGCGTGCTGGCAGCGATGTCCTACAGATTCTGTTGCGAAATGCACATGGGCGCGAACGAGGCGCCGCGCCAGACTGCAGTCGATGCTCAACGAGGAGCCCACGATGAAGATCCTGCATACGCCTCACCATCGGATCGCTGTGGCGATCGTTTCGGCCTTTGCCTTGCTGACGGTGTCCCACGTCCATGGCCAGCACAACGATGCCGCGTCGATGTTCGACGGCCGCCCTGCGATGGCGGGCGCGCAAGCTGGCACCGGCGCGATGGCCGGCCCTCCGCAAGGCGGGATCGGCATCCAGGGCCAGGACCGGGGCCGCATGACGCTGCGCCCGCCCGCGGGCCTGCGTGACATGCCGCAAGGCACGAGCGACGCGAACGCGGATGCGATTGCGCTCAATCGCGCAGCGAAGGACGGCACGGACGTGTTCCCGAAGGACAACAGCTTCGCGCCGGAACAGCGCAGTGCCAAGAAGAAGGCCAAGAAGGCCGTGAAGAACACGCGCAACCAGTCGCGCTACGGCGTCGCGACGATTCAGTAACGCTGTCACCCCGTACTATCCGGGGGGCAGCGGTGCGATCGCGCGCTCTCCGAACACCCGCCGGTAGGCGGCGACCCAGACATGCGCCGGCGCGTCTTCGCTCGGCGCTTCGGAGCGCGGCAGGCCGCGCGTGAAGTGAAACTTCTGCCCGTCGCTTTCCACGCAGCAATCCGGCGTGAAGATCACCCAGTGCGTGCCGGGCATGCGCTTGGCAAACCACGGCGCGACGGCCTGTGTGATGTGATGCACCGGCTCGTAGAACGTCATCTGCAGCGGCTCGGGCGCGCCGGCATCGACCTCGCGGAATTTCACGAAGGTCTTCATCTTGTGGATGTCGCGGCGCACGGCTTGCCCCATCTGGTGCGCGTGCTGCATGTCGTTGTCGATCGGGTCGTTGCGCAGAGACGGCTCGTACACCAGGCGCCACAGCAGGCGGTACAGCAGCGCGAAGCGATCGGGATCGTGATGCAGCACCACCACTTCGCACAGGCGCAGGAACGAGGCCGGCACGATGGCGGACGCCGCCTTTGGCAGACCAAGACCGCGATCGCCGGGCGCATTCGCGTCGCTGAAGAAGTCGGCGTTCTGCGCGAACGCGGTTTGCCAGCGCACGTCGTCGGGCGGGATCTGGTGGGCCAGCAGCGCGCGCGCTTCCTCGCGGAAACCGGCCAGGTCGGTTTCGCTGGCAAGGCGCGCGTCCATGCTCACGCTTCCCCCTCCCGCAGCCGCAACACGCGCAGCTTTTGCTTGGCGTGAACTTCCATGTACAGGTACAGCACGGTCGCGATGATCAGGGGCAGGATGTAGTACACCGCGCGATATCCCAGCAGCGCGCCGATCAGCCGCTCCTCACTCACCACGTGCGAGAGCAGCGCGACGAAGACGAACTCGAAGACGCCCAGTCCCGCCGGTACGTGCGCGATCACGCCGGCGATCGCGCCGATCAACAACACCGTGAGCACGTCGGCGTAGTGGATGCGCTCTCCGAGCAGCACCCAGATGATGGCCGCCATCAGGCACCAGTTGATGCATGAGATCGCGTACTGCAGCAGCGCCATCTTCACCGGCGGCAAGTAGATCTCGTGGCCGCGCCAGTCCCAGGTGTGGTCGCCGTAGTAGACGCACGCGGCGATGTAGGCGACGGAGATCGCCACCAACAAGGCGCCGACCCATTGCATCCCGTGATTGCCCATGTGCCACGACGGCGGCAACACCAGCGGGTGGACGATGAACAACACGCCTGCGAGCAACTTGTAGCCCAGCCAGTTGGTCAGCATGCTCATCGACACGACGCGCGTGATCACGCCGTTCTTCAAGCCGAGGCGTGAGTACAGCCGATAGCGGAAGCCCACTCCCCCGACGATCGAGCCGATGCACAGGTTGAACGCATAGCTCACGAAGTTCACCACCATCACCGTCGGCGTCGGCAGCGTGTGGCCCGTGTACCGGCGGCCGATCAAGTCGAAGCAGCTGTAGAGCAGGTGGCTCGCACCGGCGAGCGCCAGCGCCTGGAACAGCACCGGCGTCGGCGTCTCCTCGACCGAGTCCCACACTTCGTCCCACTTGATGTGGCTGGTGTAGCGCACCAGCAGCCAGATCACCGCGGCGAAGAACAGGAACGAGAGCAGGCGCTTCGTCCACATCCACCACCGCGTGGAGCGCCAATGCTCCGGATGCCCGGGTGCGTGGCCGCTGCGCGTGCGCGGCTTGACGAGGGCGTTGCGGGGCAGGTGGGCCACGTCAGTCCTTGGCCGTCGATTCGTACACGGGTTGCAGGCGATCGGTGCGCGGCGGCATCAGGCGCGGCACGTGGCGCGGCAGCCACGAGGCCCAGCCCGGATAGCGGCGCGTGAAATGGAATGCGACGAAGTTGCGCACCATGGCCCAGCCCGTCGGCTCGCCCGTGTTCTCGATGGTGATCTCGTGGCAGGCGTGGCGCATGATCTTCTGCAGCCGCTGGTGCAGGTGCTCGTTGAAGCTGCGGTCGCGGATGATCACGTTGGCTTCGAGGTTGAGCGAGAGCGACAACGGGTCGAGGTTGCTCGAACCCACCGTGGACCATTCGTCGTCGACCAGCGCCACCTTGCCGTGCAACGGCCGCTCGCAGTATTCGTAGACCTTGATGCCGGCGCTGATCATGCGGTGATACAGCATGCTCGCGGCGGTCTTGACGATCGCCATGTCGGGCTCGCCTTGCAGGATGAGGCGCACGTCGACACCGCGCCGCGCGGCGCGGCGCAATTCGCGGATGAAGCGGTAGCCCGGGAAGAAGTACGCATTGGCGATCACGATGCGCTTGCGCGCCGAGCGGATTGCGATGCGGTAGTGCGTCTCGATGTCGCTCTTGTGGTCCACGTTGTCGCGCACGACGAACATCGCGCTGGCCGTGCCGACCTTGGGCAGGTCTTGCGATTGCGTGCGCATGTGGCGGCGCCAACGCCACCACGAGCGCTCGCGCTGGTAGCGCTGGCCTTGCGCCAGCGCGGAATGGGTGAAGCGGTGGATCTCCGAGACGAGCGGCCCGTGGATTTCCACGGAGTAGTCCTGCTTGGCTTCGGGGCCGAAATCGGCCAGATGGTCCGCCGAGTAGTTGATGCCGCCGACGAACGCCGTCTCGCCATCGATCACCACGATCTTGCGGTGCATGCGGCGAAGCAGGTTCAGGCGCTGGCCGAAGAAGCGCGTGCCGGGATCGAACACGTGCATGCGCACGCCCGCATCCGCGAGCGTCGAAATGAAATGGTCCGACAGGTCCGGCGAGCCGAAGCCGTCGATCGTCACGTCGACCTGGACGCCGCGCCGCGCGGCCGCGATCAGCGCTTCATGCAACTGCAGGCCGACCTTGTCCTCGAACAGGATGAACGTCTCGAGCACGACTTCCTTCTTCGCGTTCGCGATACAGGCGAACACGCGCGGGAAGAACTCCTCGCCGTTTTCGAGAAGGTGGATGTCGTTGCCTTCGATCCAGCGGGGCTTGGTCACAGGTGAATCTCCGCGGCGAGGGGGGCGTGGTCGGACAGGTGCGACCACGGCCGGCGCGGCAACACCACCGGCAGGTGCACCGAGGCGTTGCGCACATAGATTCGGTCGAGCGACAGTACCGGGAAGCGCGCCGGGAAGGTCTTGGCGGCTTCGCCATACGCCGTAACGAACACTTCGCGCAGCCCGGCATCGCGCTCCAGGATGTCGTGCGCGCGGCGGCGCCAGTCGTTGAAGTCCCCCGCGACGATGAGCGGCGCGCCCTCGGGCACCTCGCCGCGCACGATGTCGCACAGCAGCTCGAGTTGCTGCACGCGGTGCGATTCCGCCAGGCCCAGATGCACGCAGATCGCGTGGACGTCCTGCGTATGGCCGGGCACGCGGATCACGCAATGCAACAGGCCGCGCCGTTCCGGGCCCGCGACCGAAGCGTCATGGTTCTGGTAGTTCACGATGGGGAACTTGGACATCACGGCATTGCCGTGGTGCCCCTTCGGATAAACCATGTTGCGGCCGTACGCATACTGCGGCCAGATCTCGTCGGCCAGGAACTCGTAGTGCGGCGCGTCCCACGAGCCACTCTTGTGCTGGCCGTTGGTGCCCATGACCTCTTGCAGGAACACGACGTCGGCGCCGACTTTGCGCACTGCATCGCGAAGTTCCGGAAGGATGAACTTGCGGTTGAAAGTGGTGAAGCCCTTGTGGATGTTGACCGTCATCACGGTCAGCGCCGGGGCGGCGGCCACGGAGTCTGTCATGGCAAATCGTCTCGGTGTTCCGAAGAGAATTCGTTGTACGGCCGGGCAGGATCGGGCGGTGTAGGACGCACGGCCCACTTGGTGTCGTAAGCGGTGTCCAGCGTGCGCTATGCACGGGCCGTACCTCAGCCTCGCGCAGATCGCGCCTGCTGTAGGACGCGGTCGTTTGATTGCGCCAGAGTCATCCCGCCGAGTGCCTCGAATCGCACGGCTTCGCCACACTCGCGCCATGCGAACGAGAGCCGCGTGGATCGCGATGGCGATGATGCTCGGTGCGCCGTGTGCCGACGCGATGGACTGGGCGCCCGCGGGATTCTTCATCGCCGAAGGCGGCGTGACGGTGCACGGCACGTTGAGCGTCACGGCCGGCGTCGCGTGGCCATGGCAGTGGACTCACGCGTGGCGCGGCGGCGAGTGGACGGCGAGCACCGAATTGTTCGTCAGCCACTGGAGCGCGAAGCAGCCGGGAGGCGGGCGCGCCGCATTCACGCAGGTCGGCCTCGCGCCGCTGTTTCGCTATCGCTTCGAGCGGGGGCGTTCACCGGTGTTCGCCGAAGGCGGTGTTGGCGTGTCGTACATCGACGGCCTGTACACGACCGACCGCAAGCAGTTTTCCACGCGCTTCAACTTCTACGACGTGGTCGGCATTGGGATGAACTTCGGGGCGCACGGCGAGCACGAGATCGGCCTGCGCTTTTCGCACGTGTCGAACGCGGGCATCAAGCACCCGAACCCGGGCGAAAATTTCCTGCAGCTTCGGTACGCGCGCCGGTTCTGACCGGCGCGCGTGCCCGATTTACATCCCGTGGTGGCCGCCGCGGTGGCCGCGTGCGCGATGCAGGAACTTCATCGACACCTCGTCGAAGGCCTTTTGCTGCGGCGGCGTGAGCTGCGCGTACAAGGCCTTGGTGGCGTCGGCGCGGCGGTCCATCTCCGCGTTGCGCTGCGCGCGCATCTGGCGCATGCGGTCGATGCGCTCGGGCGTGCTCATGCGGGCGAACTCTTCGCGCGCGTGATGGCGCTGCTGCATGGCGGCATGCGACGGGCGCATCGCGGCCGTCCACGTGTTCCATGCGCCGTCCTGGTTGGGCGTGATCTGCAAGATGCGCTTGAAGCTGTCCATGCGGCGCTGCGAGCGCTCCTGCATGCGCTTTTGCATGTGCTCGTGCATCTGTTCATGCATCTTGCCGTCGTGCATGGGGGGCGCGGCGGGCGTCTGGGCCTGGGCGGCGAGGCCGCAGGCGGCCAATACGGCGGCGGCGGCGATTGACTTCAACTTCATCGGGAGTCCTTTCACATCAGGGCCGCGGGGAAGGGGGAGCGGCGTGAGTGTGACTGTGGGCGACTTGTGTATCGCCGCTATGGCTGATGTGTAAAGAAACGGACGGCGCTGTCGGAACCTTCCTACTGCAGCGCAGGCGCTTGGTCCCGTGACTGGCCGGCCGCGCCGGTGCACGATCGAATCAACGAAGGACGAGCCATGAGATACCTCCTGATCGCAGCAGTGTGCGCAACGACCAGCGCGTTCGCGCAGGTGACACCGGCCGTGATGACCGATACGAATTACGCGCCGGCCGAAGACCGCAGCAGCGTCGGGGCCGTGCTGCTCGAGTCACAGATGGTGATCGCGCAGCGGCGCGCCTTCGGCACGCGCTCCACGCCGGATGAAGTGCAGGCGATCGGGCGCGGCGTGATGCAGGCAACGCTGGCGGCGGCGCAGGCGCAGGACATGGGTCCCGACACCCGCGCGCTGGGCGGCCCGCCGGCGCCGGTCAAGAAGTCGCGCCGCGGGACCAAGCCCGAGTTGCAGACGCCCTGATTACTTGACCAGGCCTTCGGCCTTCAACGCTTCCTGCACTGCGGGGCGCGCGCGAACACGCTCGTGGTGCGCCAGCACGTTCGGCATGGCCGTCAGGTCGATGTTCAGCGGCTGCGCCCACCGCGTGACGGTGAAGAAGTACGCGTCGGCCACCGTGAAGTGGTCGCCCATCAGGTAGTCCTTGCCGGCAAGCTGGCTGTCGATCCAGCGATAGCGCGCCGCCAGCTTGTCGCGGAACACCTGCTTGGCTTCGTCGGTGAGCGCGGGATTGAACAACGGCGAATACGTCTTGTGCACTTCCGTGCCGATGAACGTCAGCCACTCCTGCAGCCGGTACCGCTGCAACGTGCCGTTGGCCGGCGCGAGGTTCTTCGTGGGAGCCAGGTCGGCAAGGTACTGCACGATGGCCGGGCCTTCACGCAGCCGCGCGCCGTCGTCCAGCTCGAGCAGGGGCACGTACCCGAGGGGGTTGATCGTGTAGTAGTCGGTGCCATCCTGGAGCTTGTGGGTCTTGGTCGGCGCGAGCACGGGCTCGAAGGCCAGTCCCGCTTCGCGCAGCACGATGTGCGGCGACAGCGAGCAGGCGCCGGGAGAGTAGTAGAGCTTCATTGAAGAGTTCCTTTGCGCTTGTTCTTGGGCAGTGGGGGATGCTAGCCCCGCCCGGCGAATCGTGCAGGCAGAATCGCGCCATGAACCGCGCACTGAAGTGGCTTTTCATCGTCGTGGTCGCCCTCGCCGTGCTGGCGGGCGCGATCGCATTCGCGCTGAATGCCTGGGTCGGCAGCGACGATTTCAGGGTGCGTGTCGGGCGCGAGATTTCTGCGGCGGTGGGCGTCCCGGTCGAGCTGGGCGCACTGTCGGTCAGCGTGTGGCCGCTGCCGGCAGTGGCCGTCGAACGCGTGCAGGTGCGCAGCACGCCGCCGCTGTCGTTCGAGCGCATCGAGGCCCGCCCGCAGTGGGCGCCGCTGCTGCAAAAGAAAATCGAGATCTCGACGCTCTACGTGCGCAACGCCGTCGTGCCGCAGGAGGCGATTGCCGCCGTCGGCGCGGCATTTCGCAAGGCACATCCCGAGGACAAGGCCCAGAAAAACAAGGCCCCCAGCGACACCGCAGTGTCGCTGCCCGAGCGCATCGTGCTCGACAAGGTGACATGGGTCGACACCAAGGGCCAGCGCAACGTGATCGATGCGACGGCGCACATCGACAGCGACGGCTTGCCGGGGCTGGTGGACATCGGCGTGGCTGACGGGCGGTGGAAGGGCGTGCAGGTGAAGCTGCAACGCAGCGCGAACCAGTGGACGCTCAATGGCGCCATCGGAGGCGGCACGATCAAGGGCCACTTCCAGACCGCGAAGAACGCCAAGGGCGATCCGTTGCTCGAAGGCGAGTTCGACACCGCCGGCGTGGAAGTCTCCACGTTCACCGCGCCGTCGCGCACGCTCACCGGGACGCTCGAGGCGCACACGAGTGTGCAGGTGAACTTGCGCGACCTCGCCGCGGTTGCCGACGTTGCGCAATCGCAAACGAAGTTCACGGTGCGCAACGCAGTCCTGCACGGCATCGACCTGGCGCAGGCGGTCAAGACGGTGGGCATGAACCGCGGTGGCGAGACGCACATGGACACGCTCGCCGGCCAGCTCGCGACGCACGGCCGGGGCGCGGATCTGCAGAACCTGGTGGCGTCGTCGGGCGCGCTCTCGGCCACCGGCAACGTCGCAATGAACCGGGACAAACACCTGTCCGGCAGCGTCAACGTGAATCTCGCGCAGAAGGTGGCCGGCACCGCGCTCGGTGTGCCGCTCGAGGTGGGGGGAACGCTCGATGCGCCCTCGGTCACCTTGAGCCGCAGCGCGCTGGCCGGTGCGGCGATCGGCACCCTGATCGCACCGGGCATCGGCACGGGCGTGGGCGCGAAGCTGGGAGAGTCGCTGAAAGGCCTGTTCGGGAAATAACCCCGTCAGTCCTTGTAGCTCTGGTCGAGGCGATCGAGTTTGCGGATGAGCGCGGGCCACGCGATCATCGGCCCCTGCCCCGCGCTGCCCTTCTTCATCACCTGCTCCATGCCTTCGAGGATGCGCGGATCGACGGTGATCAGCTCGCCGCCGGCTTGCGCGTCGATCTGGATGCGGCAGGCGTTTTCGAAGAAGTACATCGACAGGAAAGCGTCGGGCACGCTCGCCCCCACCACGAGCAGGCCGTGGTTGCGCAGGATGAGGAAGCGCTTGTCGCCCAGGTCGTCCTGCAGGCGCGGCTTCTCGTCATCGCGCAGCGCGATCCCTTCGTAGCCGTGGTACGACAGCGAAGGCAGGATCAGCGTGCTTTGCTGCGAGATCGGCAGCAGCCCGCCCTTCTGCGCGCTCACGGCCACGCCGGCGCGGCTGTGCGTGTGCAGCACGCACCCGGCGTCCTCGCGCACTTCATGGATGCAGCTGTGGATGACGAAGCCCGCGGGATTCACCGGGAACGGCGAGTCGATGATCTTGTTGCATTGCTGGTCGACCTTGACCAGCGACGACGCCGTGATCTCGTCGAACATCAGCCCGTAGGGATTGATGAGGAAGTGGTGCTCCGGCCCCGGGATGCGCGCGCTGATGTGCGTGAACACGAGGTCGCTCCAGCCGTACAGCGCCACGAGGCGATAGCACGCGGCGAGGTCGACGCGCAGTTTCCACTCTTCTTCGCTGACGACTTGCTTGAGGGATGCGATTTCCATGGGGGCCTCCTGGCGAGCGCTGATTGTGCGGCTACGGCGCGAGCCGCGCAGTCGCCCACAGGACCTGGTCGATCACGGCCTGCACGTTCTTCCTTGCCGCATCGGCGACGAGGCCGCCGTTCGCATCGAACGCATCCGCGGCGCGCGACAGCGCGAAAACTTTCGGGCAAACCCAGCAATGCAGGTTGAAGAGCAGCGGGACGAGATGGCTTTGCGAACGCAGGCCGCCCAGCGCGCCGGGCGAGGCACTCAGTACACCGACCACCTTCCCGCGCGTGGAGCGGAAGTCGTCCTTCCACACCGGGTCGGACCTGACGGGGCTGGAGATCCAGTCGAGCGTGTTCTTCACCAGCGCGGGATAGCTCGCGTTGTACTCGGGCGTGCAGATGATCCACGCGGGATGTTCGTACGTGAGCTGCTTCAGGCGCATCACGTCCGCAGGTGTGCCGCGCGCTTCGAGGTCGGCGTTGTACATGGGCACGTCGAAGTCGGCCAGTTCGATGTGCGTGACGTCGGCGCCGGAGGCCTTCGCCATGCCCGCGACGACGTGCGCAAGCTTGCGGTTCCACGAGCCGGTTCGTGTGCTGCCGGCAAAGACCAGGACTTTCATCGCACCTTCAGGAGCTGCTCGAAATAATCGATGGTCCGCCTCAGCCCGTCTTCAAGTTGCACCTGGGGCTGCCACGCGAGCCGCTCTCGGGCGAGCGTGATGTCCGGCTGCCGCTGCATCGGGTCGTCCCGGGGCAGCGGACGCATGATGATCTTCGAGCGCGAGCCGGTCAGGTCGATGACCTTGCGCGCCAGTTCCAGGATCGTGAACTCATGCGGGTTGCCCAAGTTGACCGGGCCGGGAAAATCCGCCGATGTGTCCATGAAGCGGATGAAGGCCTCGACGAGATCGTCGACATAACAGAACGAGCGCGTCTGCGAACCCTCGCCATACACCGTGATGTCTTCGCCGCGCAGCGCCTGCACGATGAAGTTCGACACCACGCGGCCGTCGTTGGGCTGCATGCGCGGACCATAGTTATTGAAGATGCGCGCCACCTTGATGTCCAGCCGGTGCTGGCGGTGGTAGTCGAAGAACAACGTCTCGGCGCAGCGCTTGCCTTCGTCGTAGCAGGAGCGCGGCCCGATCGGGTTGACGTTGCCCCAGTAATCTTCGCGCTGCGGATGCACGGTCGGGTCTCCATACACCTCGCTGGTGGATGCCTGGAAGATGCGGGCCCCCACGCGTTTCGCCAGCCCCAGCACGTTGATCGCTCCGTGCACGCTCGTCTTCGTGGTCTGGACGGGGTCGTGCTGGTAGTGAACGGGTGACGCGGGGCAGGCGAGGTTGTAGATCTGGTCCACCTCGACGTAGAGCGGGAACGTGATGTCGTGGCGCAGGAACTCGAACGACCTGTGGTCCAGCAAGTGCGCGATATTGCGCTTGCTGCCAGTGAACAGGTTATCCGCGCAGATGACCTCGTGGCCGTCGGCAAGCAAGCGGTCGATCAGGTGCGAGCCGAGGAAGCCGGCGCCGCCCGTGACCAGGATTCTCTTTTGGGGGTTGTCGGTGCGCATGAAGTCGAGGCGGTTGGGCGGTGCGCTGGTGAAGATGGGCGCACGATCTTAACGGGACAGTCGCCGTGCGCGCTATGTACCCGGCCTGCGGATGTTCTGTCGATCCCTCCAGCGCGGGCTTGGTTGCCAGTCCCTAAAATGTCGATCCAACGCCCATGCTCTATCCCGAAGAATTCGATGTCATCGTCGTCGGTGGCGGCCACGCCGGCACCGAAGCCGCGCTTGCGTCCGCGCGAATGGGCTGCAAGACATTGCTTCTGACGCACAGCATCGAGACGCTCGGGCAAATGAGTTGCAACCCGTCGATCGGCGGGATCGGCAAGGGGCACTTGGTCAAGGAGGTCGATGCCTTGGGCGGCGCGATGGCGATCGCGACTGACGAGGCTGGCATCCAGTTCCGGATCCTGAATGGCTCGAAGGGTCCGGCGGTCCGGGCCACCCGCGCCCAGGCGGATCGCGTTTTGTACAGGGCAGCGATCCGGCGCCGCCTTGAATCGCAGCCCAACCTCACGCTCTTCCAGCAAGCGGTGGACGACTTGATGGTGGAAGGTGACCGTGTCACGGGCGCTGTCACGCAAGTGGGCATTCGCTTTCGTGGACGAACCGTGGTCCTGACCGCGGGGACTTTCCTCGACGGGCGGATTCACGTCGGGCTCAACAACTACCCCGCGGGCCGTGCGGGGGATCCTCCTGCCGTCACGCTGTCGGCGCGGCTGAAGGAGCTCAAGCTTCCCCAGGGGCGGCTCAAGACGGGGACGCCGCCGCGCATCGATGGCCGCACCGTTGATTTCAGCAAGTGCGAGGAGCAGCCCGGCGATCTCGATCCCGTGCCGGTCTTCAGCTTCATGGGGCACCGGGAGATGCATCCGCGGCAGGTGCCGTGCTGGATCACCCATACGAATGAGCGCACCCACGAGATCATCCAATCGGGGTTCGATCGCAGCCCGATGTTCACGGGAAAGATCGAAGGCGTGGGGCCTCGCTATTGCCCCAGTGTCGAGGACAAGATCAATCGCTTCGCGGGCAGGGACAGCCACCAGATCTTCCTCGAACCCGAAGGCCTGACGACGCATGAGATCTACCCGAACGGGATTTCGACCAGCCTGCCATTCGATGTGCAATACGCGCTGGTGCGTTCGATCCCCGGCCTTGAGAACGCCCACATCCTGCGTCCCGGCTACGCCATCGAATACGACTACTTCGACCCGCGCGCACTCCGCCGGAACTTCGAGACAAAGGCCATTCGCGGGCTGTTCTTTGCCGGGCAGATCAACGGGACGACGGGCTACGAAGAGGCCGCGGCGCAAGGCTTGTTCGCTGGGGCGAACGCCGCGCTCCAATGCCTGGGCCACGAGCCGTGGGTACCGCAGCGCAACGAGGCTTACCTGGGTGTGCTGGTGGACGACCTGGTCACCCAGGGAGTCACGGAACCCTACCGGATGTTCACCAGCCGGGCCGAATTCCGGCTGCAGCTGCGCGAAGACAACGCAGATCTGCGATTGACCGAGGCGGGCCGCAAGCTCGGCCTTGTCGACGACGAGCGCTGGACCGCTTTCGGCCGCAAGCGCGATGCGGTCGAAGCCGAGCTTCAACGCCTCCGGTCGATCTGGGTGAACCCGCGTACCGTGCCCCCGGCGGAAGCCGAGCGGGTGCTGGGCAAGCAGATGGAGCACGAGCACAACCTGGCCGACCTGCTCCGGCGGCCCGCAGTCGGGTATGAACACCTCATGTCACTGCAGGGCGGGGTGCATGCCGTCCCGCAGGTTTCACGTGAAACATTGGGGGACCTTTACCCCACGGTCGTCGAGCAGATCGAGATTGCTTCGAAATACGCCGGGTACATCGAGCGCCAGAAGGGCGAGGTCCAGCGCGCCGCCCAGTACGAGCACCTGAAACTTCCCGCCGAGTTGGACTACATGCGGGTTTCGTCCCTCTCGATCGAAGCGCGCCAGAAGCTCAACAAGCACCGTCCGGAAACGTTGGGCCAGGCGGCGCGGATTTCCGGGATCACACCCGCCGCGGTGTCTTTGCTCCTGGTCCATCTGAAAAAGGGCAAGTTCAAGGGTTTCGCGGAGCCTGCCAACGAGCCCGGCCGCGAGGCCGCTTGACCGGGTGGAAGCGCAGCTTCGCGCCGGCGCGGAGGCGCTCGGGGTTCCGGTGACCGACACACAGGTGCGCCAGCTCATCGCCTACGCGCAACTGCTCCAGAAATGGGGCAAGGTCTACAACCTGACCGCACTCCTGAGCCCGGACGAGGTCCTTACTCACCATCTGCTGGACTCCCTTGCGGTAGCCGAGCCTTTGAGGAGGACGTGCGGGGGGATGCCCGCCGAGCTGCTGGACGTCGGGTCGGGTGCGGGACTTCCTGGCGCAGTCATCTCGGTCATCGAGCCGCGGATCCGCGTCGACTGCGTGGACGCCGTGGCCAAGAAGGCGGCCTTCGTCCAGCAAGTCAGCGCCACGCTGGGCTTGGCGAACCTTCATGGGATCCACTCACGAGTCGAGCAGGTGGCCGGCCAATATCGCGTGATCACCTCGCGCGCCTTCGCCTCGCTCGTTGATTTTGTGCAGCTGACGCGGCACGCGCTCGCCGAGGACGGCGTCTGGATGGCGATGAAAGGCAAATACCCGGCCGACGAAGTGGCGGCGTTGCCGCCCGATGTCGAAATGTTCCACGTGGAACAGCTGCAGGTTCCGGGTCTGGGTGCGGAAAGGCGCCTGCTTTGGCTGAGGCGCCGGGCGCCGTAACGTAAACTCGCCGCACAGACTTCCGGGGGATTCATGTTTGGCGTAGCGGACTATGGCGCCTTCGTCGCCGCGATCATCATTTTCCTGGCGATCCCCGGCCCCGGAAACCTCGCGCTGATCACCTCCACCGGAAAGGGCGGGATCCGCGGGGGACTGGCCGCGACACTCGGCGTCATCGCCGGCGACCAGGTGCTGATGTGGGCCGCTGTCGCGGGAGTGGCCGCCCTTTTGCTTGCCTACCCGACCGCTTTTCACGCGGTGCAGTGGGCCGGCGCGGCGTACCTGGCCTGGCTCGGGCTGAAGATGATCTTCTCAAAGCCGGGGGCCAAGCCGATCCTCAACATCGAACCCCGGCACTACTTCAAGCAAGCCGCGCTGATCACGTTGCTGAACCCGAAGGCGATCGTGTTCTACATGGCGTTCTTTCCGCTCTTCGTCGACCCGGCCCGCCACCAGGGGATGGCCACATTCGGCGCGATGGCCGCGACCATCGCCGCGCTCACTTTCCTCTACGGACTGATCGTCGTGATGCTCACCCACCACCTGGCCGAGCGGATGCGGGCCAATCCGTTGATCGCACGGATCCTGGAGAAAATTGCCGGCACCTTCCTGCTCGGCTTTGGCATCAAGCTGGCGATCAGCAAGTGATGGCCCGGATTTTCTGCGTCGCCAACCAGAAGGGCGGGGTCGGCAAGACGACGACCACGGTGAATCTCGCGGCGGGTCTCGCGAAGGTCGGCCAGCGTGTGCTGATGGTGGATCTCGACCCCCAGGGCAATGCCACCATGGGCTCGGGCGTCGACAAGCGAAAGCTCGAGCTCTCGGTCTACGACGTGCTGCTCGAATCGGCGAGCGTCGCGGAGGCGCGCGTGAACAGCGACAAGTGCGGCTATGACGTGCTCGGCGCGAACCGCGAGCTGGCCGGTGCGGAAGTGGAACTGGTGGAAGTCGACCGGCGGGACCAGCGATTGAAGACGGCATTGGCCACGGTGCGGGAAGAGTACGACTTCATCCTGGTCGACTGCCCGCCGTCCCTGTCCATGCTCACGCTCAATGGCCTGTGCAGCGCGCATGGCGTGATCGTGCCCATGCAGTGCGAGTATTTCGCGCTCGAAGGGCTGACCGACCTGGTGAACACCATCAAGCAGGTGCACGCCAATCTGAACAAGGACCTGCAGATCATCGGCCTGCTGCGCGTGATGTTCGATCCGCGCATCACTCTGCAGCAGCAGGTGAGCGACCAGCTCAAGGCCCACTTCGGCGAGAAAGTGTTCGACACGGTGATTCCGCGCAACGTGCGGCTGGCCGAAGCGCCGAGCTACGGCATGCCCGGGGTGGTCTTCGACGGTGCCGCACGCGGCAGCCAGGCTTACGTGGAATTCGCCCGCGAGATGGTGGAGCGAATCAAGAAGATGTGACAGCCCGCATGCAGCCTAGCTGTAGCGCTACAACAAACAGAGCAATCGAATTTCCATGGCAACCAAGAAACCCAAGGGACTGGGGCGCGGGCTCGAAGCGCTGCTCGGCCCCAGCGTGGCCGACGCGCCGGCCGAAACGCCGTCGGCGCCCGGCCAGCCCGCATCCTTGATGCTGGGAGACATGGTGCCCGGCCAGTACCAGCCGCGCACGCGCATGGACGAAGGTGCGTTGTACGAACTGGCCGAGTCGATCAAGGCGCAGGGGATCATGCAGCCGATCCTCGTGCGCAAGCTGCCCCGGGGCGCGAACGCGGGCAAATACGAAATCATCGCGGGCGAGCGGCGCTATCGCGCGGCCAAGCTCGCGGGCCTCGACAGCGTGCCGGTGCTCGTGCGCGACGTGCCCGACGAAGCGGCAGCGGCGATGTCGCTGATCGAGAACATCCAGCGCGAGGATTTGAACCCGCTCGAGGAAGCGCACGGGCTGCAACGCCTCGTCAAGGAATTCGGCCTGACGCACGAACAGGCGGCGCAAGCCGTGGGCCGCTCGCGCAGTGCCGCGACGAACTTGCTTCGCCTGCTCAATCTCACCGATGCCGTGCAAGGCATGCTGATGGCCGGCGACATCGAGATGGGCCACGCGCGGGCGCTGCTTGCACTCGAGCGCGCCGCCCAGGTGACTGCGGCGAGCCAGATCGCAGCAAAAAAACTTTCGGTGCGCGAAGCCGAAGCGCTGGTGAAAAAGCTCAGCGCCGAATTCACGCTCACGGCGCCGAAGCCGAAGGCAGAGAAGTCGCGCGACTTGCGACGGGTCGAAGAGGAACTGTCGGACCTGCTCACGGCGGAGGTCGACGTGCGCGTGAAAAAACGCGTCAAGCGCAATGGCCGCACCGAGGAAACCGGCGAAGTCGCGATCCAGTTCTCGACGCTCGAGGAGCTGAACGCATTGATCGACCGCCTCAAAGGCTGAAGATCTTCCCCGGGTTCATGATGTTCTTCGGGTCGAGCGCGCGCTTGATCGAACGCATCACGTCGATCGCGCCCGCACCCGTTTCGGTCACGAGGAAATCCATCTTGTGCAGGCCCACGCCGTGCTCGCCGGTGCACGTGCCACCGAGGCTGAGCGCGCGTGCGACGAGTTTGTGATTCAGGTCTTCGGCGACTTCGCGCTCCTTGGGGTCATGCGGGTCGAGCAGGTAACCGAAGTGGAAATTGCCGTCGCCGACGTGGCCCACCAGGAAGTACGGCAGGCCGCTGTCATCGGCCTCCTTGACCGAATCGAGCAGGCAATCGGCCAGGCGCGAGATCGGAACGCAGGTGTCGGTGGAGATGGCCCGGCACCCGGGACGTGACTGGATCGCCGCGAAGTACGCGTTGTGCCGCGCGGTCCACAGGCGGGTGCGCTCCTCGGGCGTGGTGGCCCACTCGAACGCGTTGCCGCCATGGTCGCCTGCGATCTCCTGCACGGTCTCGGCCTGCTCCTTCACGCCGGCCGGCGAACCGTGGAACTCCATCAGCAACATCGGCTCCTCGCGCAGCGTCAACTTGCTGTGCGCATTGACCATGCGCACCGAGTTTTCGTCGATCAGTTCCACGCGCGCGATCGGCACGCCGAGCTGGATGATGTGGATGACCGATCGCACGGCGGCTTCGATGCTCGGGAACGAACAGATCGCCGCCGACACCGCTTCGGGCAACGGGTACAGCCGCAGCGTGACTTCGGTGATCACGCCGAGCGTGCCTTCGCTGCCGACGAACAGCCGCGTGAGGTCGTAGCCGGCGCTGGATTTTTTTGCGCGGGTGCCGGTGCGGATCGCTTCACCGCTGGCCGTCACCACTTCGAGCGCGAGCACGTTCTCGCGCATCGTGCCGTATCGCACCGCGTTCGTTCCGCTGGCGCGCGTCGCGCTCATGCCACCGAGCGTCGCGTCGGCCCCGGGGTCGATCGGGAAGAACAGGCCCGTGCTCTTGATCTCCTCGTTGAGCTGCTTGCGCGTCACACCGGGTTGCACGGTGACGGTCAGGTCCTCCGCATTGATCGAGAGCACTTTGTTCATGCGTGCGAGGTCGATGCTGATGCCGCCTTGCACTGCGAGCAGGTGGCCTTCGAGCGAAGAGCCGACACCGAAGGGAATGATCGGCGTGTCGTGTTGCGCGGCGAGCATCACCGCGTCGGCCACGTCCTGTGTGCTTTCGGCAAAGACGACTGCGGCGGGGGGCGGCGCTTCGAACGAGGACTCGTCGCGGCCGTGCTGCTCGCGCACCGCCATCGCCGTCGAGCAGTTTGCCCCGAACCGCTGGGCGAGCGCGTCGAGCAATGCTTGCGGCACCTGGCGCAGGTGGAGTTCAGGCACGAGGTGGGTCACCGCGGTGGGCGCATTCATGGGACAGCTCCTGGAATCGCGCCAGTTTAAGTCCAGCCGCGCCCGTCCCCAATGGCCGCGTCAGCTGCGCGAAAACGATGCCTGGTATTCGTCCAGTGTGAGCACACCGTCCTTGTTCAGGTCGGTGTCCTCGAAGCTTCGCGGCAGCAGGGGCAAGCGCTGCGCTTCGGCCCGCGAAAGCTGGCCATCGCCGTTCGCGTCGGCGAGTTGGAAGGCTTCGCGAATCTGCGCCACGGTCCAGCGGTTCGGCGGCGGCGGCTGTGGGGCCGGCGCGGGCGTTTGTGCGTGGGTGACTGCTGCGGCCACGGCCAGGACGGTGCTAGCAGCGAGATGGCGGCCGCGCTTCATCGGAAGAAGTCTTCGTATTCGAAGCGCGTGAGCGCGCCGTCGCGGTTGCGATCGAGATCGTCGAACGGCACGGCAATGGTCAGCCGCTGCGCTTCCGCGCGGCTTAACTCGCCGTCGTGGTTGATGTCGGCATCCAGGAACGCGCGGGCAATGTCGACGGCGGAGTAAGGCCCGCTGGCCGCGCCGCCGAATCCCATCGCGCTCGCGGCCCCATAGCGACCCGACTGCGTGGCGGCGGCAACGCCGCCGTTGGTTGTGGGTGCCGCGATTCCGGCGTCGATCACCGGGCTGCCGGGAGGCGTGCCGGGTGACGAGAGGTTGGGAGAGCCCGGTGGCGTGAGGCTGGGCGGCATCGGCGGCGTGAGCGACCCCGCAGCGGGCGGCGTCAGGCCCGCAGGGTTGGGCAATGCAAACGTGGACCCACCCGGCGCCGGTGCCGGGACGTTCGTCTGCGGCACGCCGGTGATCTTCCGCGGCTGGGCAGCGGCGCCCGCCGTCGCGAGCACGCCCGCGCATGCGAGCGCGATGCAGGTGAGATAACGCAAGTTCATGGTCGGCTCCTCACCTCATGCTGGCGGGCTGGCAGGGGCACCGCCGCGCTGGGATGGCGTGACTTGCTGTAGGACCATTCCACGCTTCGCGCACAATCGTGGCAACCTCAGGAGACGGCATGGGCAAGCGCCTCACGCAAATCGCCACGCGCACCGGCGACGACGGCACGACGGGGCTGGGAGACAACACCCGGGTCGGCAAGGACAGCTTGCGCGTGCACGCAATGGGCGACGTCGACGAGCTCAACTCGCACATCGGCCTGCTTCTGTGCGAAAAGTTGCCGGTCGACGTCCGCGAGTTGCTCGTCGACATCCAGCACCAGCTCTTCAACCTCGGCGGCGAGTTGTCGATCCCGGGCTTCGAGCTGCTCAAGAACGACGCGCTCGCGCAACTGGACGCGGCACTTGCCCACTACAACGCCAAGTTGCCCAAGCTTGAGGAGTTCATCCTGCCCGCCGGCAACCGCGGGGCGTCGCAAGCGCATGTTTGCCGCACCGTGGCTCGACGCGCCGAACGCTCAGTGGTCGCCTTGGGCAAGGCCGATGCCGTGCGTGAAACACCGCGCCAGTACCTCAACCGCCTGAGTGACCTGATGTTCGTGCTGGCCCGCGTGTTGAACCGCGCGGACGGCGGTGACGACGTCTACTGGAAGAGCGAGCGGCTGGCCCGCTCTTCCTGACCTTTTCTACGTCGGGCGGTCGGCGCCGGCGGGCAGCGGCGTCGTGTTGGGGGTGCCGCGATCGAGCAGCGCATACAGGATGATGGCGCCGAATGTCGCGGTGCCGATGCCGCCCAATGCGAAGCCGCCGAACTTGAGCGTGAAGTCGCCCGTGCCGAGCACCAGCGTGATTGCCGCGACGATGAGATTGCGGTTCTGGCTGAAATCGACGCGGTTGTCGACCCAGATCTTCGCACCGGCCGCGGCGATCAGTCCGAAGACGACGATCGACACGCCGCCCATCACCGGCAGCGGGATGGCCTGGATCACTGCGCCGAATTTGGGCGAGAAGCCGAGAACGATGGCGACGCCCGCCGCAAAGACGAAGACGGCCGTCGAATAGATCTTCGTCGCCGCCATCACGCCGATGTTCTCGGCGTACGTCGTCACACCGGTGCCGCCGACCGCGCCACTGAGCACGGTGGCGACTCCGTCGCCGATGAACGCGCGTCCCATGTACTGGTCGAGATTGCGGCCCGTCATCGCGGTGACCGCCTTGATGTGACCGAGGTTTTCCGCGACCAGGATGACGGCAACCGGCGCGATGAGCAGCATCGCGGCGGGATCGAACACGGGCGACGTGAACGAGGGCGCGCCCAGCCACGCCGCGTTCGCGATGCCACTCAGGTCCATCGGTTTGCCCAGGCCCGCGCCATTGGCCAGCACTGCGTAGATCACGCTGGCGATGACCAGGCCGACCAGGATCAGAAGGCGCTGGACCATGCCTCGCGTGAAGACGGCGACGAGGCCGACACACACGAACGTCACGGCCTGCATCCACGAATCGAAGTTGCTCGCCGCCATGTTCTTGATCGGGATGCCCGCCAGGTTCAAGCCGATCACGGCGACGACCGCGCCCGTGACAACCGGCGGCATCAGTTTCTCGATCCACGCCGTTCCGACCGAATGAACGATGAAGCCGATGATCGCGTACACGATGCCGCACGCGATGATGCCGCCCAGCGCCACCGCGATGTTGCCGTTCGGCCCTTTGCCCGCGTACGCCGTGGCGGCGATGACGACGCCGATGAACGCGAAGCTCGAGCCGAGATAGCTTGGCACCTTGCCGCCGGTGATCAGGAAGAAGATCAGCGTGCCGATGCCGCTCATGAGGATCGCGATGTTGGGGTCGAACCCCATGAGGATCGGCGCGAGCACGGTGGCCCCGAACATCGCGATCACGTGCTGCACGCCCATCGCCGCGGTTTGCGGCCACGGCAAGCGCTCGTCCGGCGCGATCACGCCGCCTTGATGCAGCACCTCGTGCGACCGCTGTGACCAGTCGAAGAGTCCCATTCGCCCGCTCCTTGCTTGTTGAAGTGCAGCGATGCTAGGGGCAGCGCCGGTGCGGCGCAAGGGCGGAATCAGGCGACGAAGATCGCGACCTCGCCCAGCACCTGCGCATCTTTCAGGATCCGGCGATGCCCCAGTCCTTCGGTGGCGACAAAGCGCGAATCGCGAATCGCATGGGCGTATGCCAGCCCGTCGGCGATGCGGTTGATGCTGTCCTGGCGATCATGGACGACCAGCGTGGGCATGCGCACGCGCGGGCCCACGGCGTCGGGCTCGAACTGCGGCATGAGGATGCCTTCGCGCGCCTCGATGCGCCTTTGCATTGCGGCGCGCGTGGCCTCGGTCAGGCCGAACACCTGGGCAAACAGGCGCGTGTATTCGGGGGGTGACGCCGGTGGCGCGAGCAGGACGAGACGCTGCACGGGCAGGCCGCGAGCGGCCGCGAACGCGGCGGCGCTTGCGCCCAGCGAATGCGCGACAAGTGCGCGCAGGTCGAAGCCTTGCTGCTTCAGTCGCGCCGCGACGTATTCGATGGCGCGCGCGAACTGCGGCAGGGTGCTCGTGCGGCCCCCGCTCGCGCCGTGACCCGGCATCTCGACGAGCACGGGCCGCAACCCGTGCGCGGCAACGGCCTCGGCCACTGCGAGCATCTGCCCGGCATGACCGCCCCACCCGTGCAGGAGCAACACGACTGGCGCGCGCGGCGCGGCAGGCGGTGCATACACAGTGACGGTGGCGTCGTCGAACGGCCATTGCTCGACACGCCAGTCCTTGCGCCAGCTGCTGCGCCGATGCAGCCATTTCGGCGGCAGCGGCGTGAGGAACAGGCGTGTGGACAGGCGCACTGCAAGCGACGGCCACACGCGTTGCGCGGCCGCGAGGGCCAGGCGAAACACACGGATCCCCGGGCTTGCCTGATAGAAGGTCGACGTTGCTTCGACGGCGCTGCGGGTCATGCGCGGGCTCCTAGAAAAAGACCATGTCGTCATTGGAGCGGGGCAGGTCGCGCCACGACAACGCCGCCAGCAGCAGCGTTCTCAGCGCGCCATAGACGAGGGCGGCGATCAGGACGGTCAGCATGGGAATCTACTTTCTTCGCACAGTCGTGCGAAATACGGGCAAGCGGAAGGGACGGGAAGTTTCATGGCGCAGTTCACTGGCGGTAGGTTTGGAGCAAGCGTTGCCACGAGGCGCGCGTGCGTTCGGCCGCGCGCGGCTCCCGCAGGAAGCGCACGTCGTGGATCAGGCCCAGCACCAGCGCGTAAATCTCGGCGACGAGCTGCTCCGGATCGGTGTCCGCCTTCAAGTGGCGTTCTTCGACGGCTTGCAGCACGGTGCGCCGCAACGCCGCACGCCAGCGGGTGACTTCCAAATGGAGCAGGTCGCGCACCGGGCCTTCGCGGTCGTCGAACTCGAAGGCGCCCGCCGAGAAGATGCAGCCCGTGTACGAGTCGACGTCGCGCGTGCGCGTGATCCACCGCTGCATGATTTCCTCAAGGCGCGGCAGGCCCTTCGGCAGGCGCATTGCCGGCACGAACACATCGGCCAGGAAGCGGCGGCCGAATTCCTCGACCACGGCTTTCTGCAATGATTCGCGCGAGCCGACGCGCGAGAACACCCCGCTTTTGGACACGTCGATGCGGTCGGCGACCGACTGCAGCGTGAGGGCTTCGAGCCCTTCGGCCGCGGCCAGGTCCAGCGCCGCGCCGATGATCGCGGCGCGGGTGAGTTCGCTCTTGGCGGTGCGGGCATCCATGGCCACAATTTAGCACGATCGTGCGAAAAAGCAAGCCCGGCTAAATTGGGGGGATGGAGACACCTGCATTCGTCCCCCAGATCCGGCTGTTCCAGGACTTCCTGCACGCCACGCGCGGCCTGGAATTCCACGACTACGACGCGCTTTGGCGCTGGTCCGTCGGCGACCTGTCCGCCTTCTGGCAAAGCATCTGGGACTACTTCGACTTGAAGTCCCCGACGAAGCCCTCTTCGGTGCTCGCCGAGGAAACCATGCCGGGCACACGCTGGTTCGAAGGCGCGCAGGTGAATTACGCGCAGCAGGTGTTCCGGCATGTGGATGCTGCCGATCGCGCGGGATTTCCCGCGATCGTCAGCCGCAACGAGAAGGGGCAGGCGCGCGAACTCTCATGGCCGCAGCTGCGGCAGCAAGCCAGTGCGCTGGCGCTGCACCTCCAGTCGCAAGGCCTGCAGCCCGGCGATCGGGTGGCCGCCTACCTGCCGAACGTCCCCGAAGCGATCGTCGCATTTCTCGCCGTCGTGGGCGTGGGCGGCGTTTGGAGCATCTGCGCGCCCGACATGGGGACGGCCGCGGTCCTCGATCGTTTCAAGCAGATCGAGCCCAAGATCCTCATCGCATGCGACGGGGTGACCTATGGGGGACGCGACCACGACCGCACGGCAGTGGTCGCGCAATTGCGGGCAGCGCTGCCGTCCGTGCAACATGTCGTGCTCCATCGCAACCTTGGCCTCGACGTCAGTGGGCTGCAGCCGTTCGCCGAGTTCGGCCCGGTCGCGGCACGCGATGACGCGCACGTCCGCGCCTTCGAGCCCGTCTCCGTGCCCTTCGACCACCCGGTGTGGATCGTCTACTCCAGCGGCACGACCGGATTGCCGAAGCCCATCGTTCACGGCCACGGCGGAATCCTGGTCGTGATGCTGGCGCACCTCGTCCTGCACAGCGACGTCGGCTGCAGCTACTTGGAGAACAACTGGGGCGAGCGCTTCCACTGGTACAGCTCGACGGGCTGGGTGATGTGGAACGCGCAGATGGCGGGGCTGCTCAACGGCACGACCTGCTGCATCTACGACGGCAACCCCGGCGGAACACGCGAGCGGCCCGACTGGTCCACGCTGTGGCGGTTCGGCGCCGAGGTGGGCGCGACGTTCTTCGGCGCGGGCGCGGCGTTCTTTGCGAATTGCATGAAGGCGGGGATCGATCTCGCGCAATGCGGAGATCTCTCGCGCGTGCGCGCGCTCGGCACCACCGGCTCGCCGCTGTCGGAAGACGTGCAGCAGTGGGTCAACACCCAACTCGAGCGTATCGGCCACCCGGGCATGTGGTGGTCGAACATTTCGGGGGGCACGGACTTCGCCGGCGCGTTCATCGGCGGCAATCGCGAACTGCCGCAGGTGCCCGGCGAGATGCAGTGCCGCCTGCTCGGGTGCGCGGTCGAAGCGTGGAACGACTCGGGCCAGGCGGTGATCGACGAAGTGGGCGAACTCGTGTGCACCAAGCCGATCCCGTCGATGCCCTTGTACTTCTGGAACGACGCGGACAACAAGCGCTACCTGGCTTCGTATTTCGACATGTACCCCGGCGTGTGGCGCCACGGTGACTGGCTCAAGGTCACGTCCCGCGGCAGCTGCATCATCTACGGCCGCAGCGACGCCACCATCAACCGGCACGGCGTTCGCATGGGCACGAGCGAGTTGTACCGCGCCGTCGAAGCGATCCCCGAAGTGCTCGACTCGATGGTGGTGGACCTCGAGTACCTGGGCCGCGACAGCTGGATGCCGCTGTTCGTGGTGCTGCGCGAGGGCCATACCCTCGACGACCCGATGAGGATGCGGATCAACTGCGCCATCCGCGATGCGGTGTCGCCGCGGTTCGTGCCCGACCAGGTCTATGCCGTGCCGGAAATCCCGCGCACGCTCACCGGCAAGAAGCAGGAGTTGCCGGTCAAGAAGCTATTGCTGGGCCAGCCCATGGACAAAGTCGTCAACCAGGACGCGATGGCCAACCCGGCGTCACTCGACTGGTTCGTGCAGCTCGCACGGCAACGAAAGAGTTAGCAACTTCGTTCGTGCGGGCTTGTTCCAGCTTGATGCGCGGGGTTCAAGGTCCTAGCATGCCAACATGTTCCTGAAGAATTGCTGGTACGTGGCCTGCTGGGACCACGAACTGATCGACGGCAAGATGCTCGCGCGCACCCTCCTCGAGGAGCCGGTGGTGCTGTACAAGGCCGAATCGGGGCGCGTCGTCGCGTTGAAGGACCGCTGCTGCCACCGCGGTGCGCCACTGCACCTCGGCCGCCGCGAAGGCGAATGCGTCCGCTGCATGTACCATGGGCTGAAGTTCGACCCTTCCGGGAAGTGCATCCAGATCCCGGGCCAGGAGAACATCCCGCCCAAGCTCGGCGTGCGCAGCTTTCCGGTCGTCGAGAAAGACCACCTCGTGTGGATCTGGATGGGCGATGCCGACAAGGCCGATCCCGCGCTGATCGTCGACTACCCCTACCTGCGCGATGCGCAGTGGAAGGGCATCCCCGAGTACATGCACTACGACGCGAACTGGCTGTTGATCGTCGACAACCTGTCGGACTTCGCGCACCTCGCGTTCGTGCACACCCACACGCTCGGCGGGTCCGAGGAGTACGCCTACAAGACCAAGCCGGTGGCCGTGGAGCGCCTGGGCGACGGCTTCAAGGTCGAGCGCTGGCACATGGATGCGCCGCCGCCGCCATTCCACAAGAAGGTGCTGCCGGCCGAAGAGAAGACACGCAACGTCGATCGCCGCAACATCGGGCGCATGCTGGTCCCGGGCATCTTCTTCCTCGAATCGATGTTCTCGCCGGCAGGCAGCGGCAGCGAGCGCGGCAATCGCGAAGGCACGCGCGAATACCGCAATTGCCAGTTCATGACGCCCGAGACACGCCGCAGCACGCACTTCTTCTTCGTCTACCTGAACAACTTCGAGGGCAACGACGCGAACATCTCGCGCTCGCTGCGGGACAGCCTGATCGAGGGTTTCCTGGAAGACAAGCACATCATCGAGCACCAGCAGCACGTGCTCGACACCGACGCGAACTACCGCATGCAGGCAATCGCGGCGGATGCGGCGCTGTCGCACTTCCGCCTGACGCTGTCCCGGCAGATCGACGCCGAGCAGGCGGAGGAAGCCCGGCGCGCGCCGGCCGAAAAGGAGCCCGTGCGCCCGCACGAGCTGTTGCTGCGTTTCTAGGCGGATTGCGTCCCGGCCGGTTTGCGCCGGTTCACCAGCACGATCCCCACGGCCACGCCCACCAGGGCGAGCACCAAATCGAGTGTCAGCGGCTCGTGCAGCACCGCGACGCCGAAGATCAGTGCGAATACCGGCGTGAGGAAGGTGAAGGAGGCCATCTGCGTGGCCGGGTAATGGCGCAGCATCCACATCCAGGTGAGGTAGCTCGCGAATGCACCGATGGCCGTCTGCGCCGCGAGCGAACCCCACGCATAAGTCGAATAGTGCAGCGACCAGGTCTCGCCCAGTGCGAGCGAAAGGAAGGGCGCAACGACCGCGGTGACGGCGACCTGGTAGAACAGCGTCTTCTCGGCCGAGATCGCCGCCATCTTGGTCGCGCGGATCACCACCGTCGTCAGGCCCCACAGCACGCCTGCGGCCAGTGCGAGGGCATCGCCGCGCAGTTGGCGCAGTGTCACCTGTCCCGTGAAGCCCTCGCTGAAGGCAATCGCCACTGCCGCGAATGCAATGACGAGGCCGATCCACTGGATGCGGCTCAGCACTTCGGCGCGCGAGATGCGCGGCATCAACAAAGCGACGATGAACGGCGAGGTGTAGAGGAACACCGTCAGGCGCGACGCGGTCGTGTCGCGCAAGCCCAGGTAGATGCAGCTGAACTCGCCGGCGAACAGCGCGCCGGCCAACAGGCCCGCCGGCAAGGTGCCGTCACGCTCGAACAGTTTGACGCTGCGCATTGCACACCAGAGCCCCAGCAAGATGGTGGCGCCGATGAAGCGCAGGGCCGCCTGCCACAGGGGCGGCACTTCGGCCACGGTGGTCTTGATCAGGATCTGTTGCAGTCCCCAGAACAGGCAGCAGGCCAGGAGCAGCGAGATGGCGAGCGAATCGAGATGCGTTTTTCTGTCGACCATGCAAGCAATGTTAGCTTGCTACCGCCCGGCGATCTTCACGAGAAGCTTCTTGAGCGCCGCCTTTTCCGACGCCGCGAGGGTTCGCAGCAAGGCGGTCTCGTGCACCAGCGCCTTCTGCACCAGTGGTTTCACCAGGCGCCGCCCCGCCGCTGTCGCGGAGACCAGCGTGCGCCTCTGGTCCGTGGGGTCGGCTTCGAGCGCGACCCAGCCCTGTTCGTTCATGCGCTGCACGAGCTTCGTCACCGTCGGCTGCTTGGACAGGACTTCGTGCGCGAGCTGGCTGACCGTCAGCGGGCCGCCGTCGTGCAGCGTGGCGAGCACGCGCCATTCGACCGAACTCAGTCCGGCGGCACGCACGTGCGCATCGAACTCCTTGTACAACGCGTGGTTGGCCTGGCCCAGCAGGTAGCCGAGGTACCGGTTCACGAACTTTTCCCGCGCCACGGTCAGAACGGGTGTTCAGTGTAGTAACGCCCGCCGTGGAAGAGCAGCGGCGAAGCCCCGGCATGCCAGGTGCACCGCTCGACCTCACCGACGAAGATGACGTGGTCGCCTTCTTCGTAGCGGCTGCGGTTGAAGCACTCGAATGTCGCCGCCGCGCCCTCGAGCAAGGGGGCCCCGCCCATCCCGTCCGCGAACGGCACGCCATCCCAGCGGTCACCGCCGCGCAACGCGAAGCGTTCGGCCAGCGACTTCTGGCCCTTGGCCAGCACATTGATCGCGTAATGCGACCCCGCGCGAAATACCGGCAGGGAGCCTGCCGCCTGCGCGAGGCTCCAGAGCACGAGCGGCGGGTCGAGCGACACCGAATTGAAGGAGTTCGCCGTCAGCCCGATCAAGGCACCCTCGGCCGTGCGTGCGGTCACGATCGTGACGCCGGTGGCGAACATGCCCAGCGCAGTGCGGAACTCCTGCGACGAGAAGCTGGGCGGCTGGGCTTTGCGCGGCGGCGTCAAGGGTGGGCCGATTGCATGAATTTTCATGTATTATGGACCGGACAGGAAAAGCCATGTTGCAGGAACCGATCGAAGCCCCGTGGCTCGCGGCGTTCGCGTCCGTGCTGTCGCGCTGCGGCCTGCGCCCGGGCGACACGGCCTGTGTCCTGTCCGAAACACAAAGCCGCGCCGTGCTGCCGCAACTCGCGCGGCTCGCAGCATCCAGCATAGGCGCGCGGGTATTTTCCTTGGAGCTTCCCAGCCCGTTCGAGCCAGGGCCGCCGGTGCGGTCCACCGGCGCCTGCACAGCCTTGCAGCAGCTCGGTCCGGTCGTCGCGGCGCTGGGGCAATCGACGCTCGTGGTCGACTGCACGGTGGAAGGGCTGATGCATGCCCCCGAACTGCCGGCCATCCTGAAAGGCGGCGCGCGCGTCATCTACGTCAGCAATGAACATCCGGAGGCACTCGCACGCCTGGTGCCCGACGAGACGATCGAGCCGCGGGTCAAGGATCACGTCAAGCGGCTCCGCGCCGCCAGGACCATGCGCGTGACCTCCGCTGCGGGGACGGACCTGGCCATTGCGTTGTCCGGCGCCACGTGCGGGGGCAACTGGGGCTACACCACGCGCCCCGGGACCATGACGCATTGGCCCGGTGGCCTGGCACTGGCGTTTCCCGGCGCGCGCAGCGTCAACGGCACGCTGGTGCTCGCGCCCGGCGATGCCAACCTCACCTTCAAGCGCTACATCGAACGCCCTGTCACATTGCGCATCGAGGACGACTACGTCACGCGCATCGAAGGCGATGGCGTCGACGCGGAACTGATGCGAAGCTACATCGCGGCCTGGGGCGATCGCGAAGCCTACGCGGTGAGCCACGTCGGCTACGGCCTGAATGCGCAAGCCCGCTGGGACAGCATGGCGCTGTACGACAAGCGCGACTTCAACGGCACCGAGCTGCGCGCGTTCGCCGGAAACTTTCTCTACAGCACCGGGGCGAACGAAGTCGCGGGGCGCTTCACGCGGGGCCACTTCGACTTGCCGCTGCGCAATTGCACGATTGCGCTCGATGACGCCAACGTGATCGAGGCGGGGAAAGTGCTCGCATGACCACCCCGCCGAACTTCACCGTGCTGGGCGGCGGGCCCACGGTGGTGCTGCTGCACGGGATCGGTGGCGGGCATCTCGCGTTCGCGCCGCAGGTGGAAACGCTGGCGTCCAACGGCTATCGCGCGATCGCCTGGGACATGCCCGGCTACGGCCACAGCGCGCCGATCGAGCCCTACACCTTCAAGGGCCTGGCTGAAAGCTGCGTGCGCCTGATCGAGTCGCTCAAGTGCGACAACGTCGCGCTCGTGGGCCACAGCATGGGCGGCATGGTGGCGCAGGAAGTGATTGCCCGGCGCCCCGACCTCGTCAACAAGCTGGTGTTGTTCGGGACCAGCGCCTCCTTCGGCAAGCCCGATGGCGAATGGCAGGCGCAGTACATCGCGCAGCGCACCGCGCCGCTCGACGCGGGGCAGACGATGGCCGAGCTCGCCGAGGTGCTGGTGCCGCAGATGATCGGGCCGGGGTCGCTGCCGGAAGGTGTCAAGCTTGCGACGCATTGCATGGCGCTCGTTCCGCCCGCCACGTACCGGCGCGCCCTTGAAGCATTGGTGACCTTCGACCGCCGGGCCAACCTGCCGCACATCGACGTCCCCACCTTGCTCATCGCGGGCGAGCACGATCGCAACGCGCCGCCCGCGGTGATGAAGAAGATGGCCGACGCGATCCCGCGCAGCACTTTCATCCAGATGCGCGGCGTCGGCCATTTGCAAAACCTCGAGGCGCCCGACGATTTCGACGGTCTGCTGCTCAACTTCCTGGCCTTGCCGGCGCCGCTGCTGCATTGATCCATGCGCGCGCACGTGCTGCTTTCGCTGGTGCTGGGAATGCGGACGGCGTTTACGGCGGCTGCGGATGGCAAGCTCGGCGTGCTGCGCTCGCTGGGAG
>DATLBJ010000083.1:0-19019 GCA_035526975.1 Ramlibacter sp. | reverse complement strand
GTGTGGATCGGCGATTCGCTGGGCGAGATGGCGATGTATTACGGGCTGGCGGATGTTGCGCTGCTTGGCGGAAGTTTCGAGAAGCTCGGGGGGCAGAACCTGATCGAAGCTGCTGCGTGTGGGTGCCCCGTGGTGATGGGGCCGCATACGTTCAACTTCGCCGAGGCGGCCGAGTTGGCGGAGGAGGCGGGGGCCGCGCTGCGCGTGGTGGACATGACCCGAGCTTTGCAAACCGCTGTCACTCTCGCATCCGATACCGACAAGCACGCCTGGGCCGTCGATGCAGCGCGCCACTTCGCGGCGTCGCACCAAGGCGCCGCGATGAAGACGGGGCAAGCGCTGCTGCGCGTGATCGAACACTGATGTCGACCCTTGAGCTGATCGGTGCGCTCGCGGCCGCGGTGGCCATCCTCGGGTTCATCAACTACCGCTTCATCCGCCTGCCCGACATCATCGGCATCACCGCGGCCGGCTCGGTGATCGCGCTGGTGCTGGCCCTTGTCGGGCGCCATGTTCCGTCGGTGGTGACGTGGGCGTCCGCGTTCGCGGCCCAGGTCGATTTCTCGCAGGTGGTCTTCCAGGGTTTCCTGGGCGTGCTGCTGTTTGCCGGAAGCCTGCACATCGACATTGCGCAACTCGAGCGGCAGAAGTGGCAGATCCTCATTCTCTCGACCATCGGCGTCCTGATCTCGACAGTCGTCGTCGGCTATGGCGCCTTCTGGCTCCTGTCCGCGCTGGGAGAACCCGTCGCGTTGAAATGGTGCCTGCTCTTGGGTGCGCTCATTTCGCCGACGGACCCGATCGCTGTCCTGAGCGTCCTGAAGACCGTCGGCGTTCCCAAGGCACTGGAGATGGACATTGCGGGCGAAAGCCTTTTCAACGACGGCATGGGCGTGGTGGCTTACGTTTTTCTCGCAGGCATCGCGACGGGCACGGTGCAGCCGACGTGGACGGGCGTCGCAAGCCTGCTCGCGATCGAGATACTCGGCGGCGTCGCGCTCGGCCTCGTCGTGGGCTATGGCGCGTTCTGGATGTTGAAAGGGCTCGACAGCTACGCAGTCGAAATCCTCGTGACGATTGCGCTTGCGACGGGTGGGTACGCGCTGGCGCAGCGGCTGCATGTCTCGGCGCCGCTGGCGGTTGTCGTCATGGGCCTCGTGATCGGCAACCATGGCGCGCAGCACGCGATGAGCGCCAATACGCGCAAGCACCTGTTCCAGTTCTGGGAGCTGGTCGACGAGATCCTGAACCTGATGCTCTTCGGCCTCATGGGCCTGACACTCCTCATGCTGACCCGCACCGAGGAGCCTTGGCTGCCTGTCATCGCGCTGATACCGGTCGTCCTGCTCGCCCGATTCGTCAGCGTGGGCGCACCGGCACTCCTGCTGCGTCGATTCCTGCGCCGTCGCACGCCGCATGCGGTCAAGGTGCTGACGTGGGGTGGATTGAGGGGCGGCTTGTCAGTGGCGCTGGCGCTCTCCTTGCCGCAATTCGAGGAGAAGGATTTGCTGGTGCTCGGGACTTACGCGGTGGTGCTGTTCAGCCTGCTGGTCCAAGCGCCGACTTTGGGGCCGTTGCTCAGGAGACTCGACCTGGGGCGCTAGCCCGCCGGCCCCGCGCGGCTTCCGCACGCGTCGAGGCCAACGAGGTTTCGCGCATACACGATCGTCGTCGCTTGATTACTTCGGCTGCGCGACAAGCGCGTTCAATCGCGCCAGGTCGTCCGGTACCAGCGTGCCGTTGGCCTGGCGCAGCTTCAACTGCCCGAGCAGCACGTTGTAGCGGGCCTGCGCGAGGTCGCGCTTGGTCTGGTACAGCTGGCTCTGTGCATTGAGCACGTCGATGTTGATGCGCACGCCCACCTGGTAGCCAAGCTGGTTTGCTTCGAGCGCGAGCTGCGTCGAGGACTCGGCGGATTCGAGCGCCTTCACCTGCTGCTGCCCCGACACGAGGCCGAAGTACGCGGTGCGCGTCGCTTGGGCCACCGTGCGGCGTGTGTTCTCGAGGTCGGCTTGCGCCTTCTCTTCGAGGGACAGCGTCTCGCGGATGCGGTTCTGCGTGGCGAACCCGGCGAACAGCGGCAGGTTGAACGACAGACCGACCGCGCCCGTGTTCGCCCGCGTGTTGCCGGGAATCGACGTCGTGCCGTTCGGGTTGCGTGTGACGTTGTAGCTCGCCGTCAGGTCGAGCGTGGGCTTGTGTCCTGCGCGAGCCTTCTCCGTTTCGAGCTCGGCAATGTCCACGTTCGTGCGGGCCTGGATGATGCTCGGGCTCGCTTCCTCCGCCTGTTGCACCCACACTTCCGGATTCGCCGGCTGCGGCGGCGGCAGGGTTGTGACGGCCAGCGGATTCGGCTTGACATCCGGCTTGCCCACCAGCGCGTCGAGCGCGAGCTTCTTCACCCGCAAGTCGTTCTCGGCCTGGATTTCCTGCGCCGTCCCGAGGTCGAAGCGCGCTTGCGCTTCACGCGTGTCGGTGATCGTCGACGTGCCGACTTCGAAGTTGCGCTTGGCCGACGCGAGCTGCTCGCCCGTCGCCGTCTTCTGCGCGCGCACGAAGGTGAGCGTGTCCTGCGCGGCCAGCACGTCGAAGTACGCCTGCGCCACGCGGATGATCAGGTCCTGGCTGGCCGCATTGAGCTGCGCTTCGGCGAGATCGACTTGCCGCTTGCCTTGCTTGTAAGTGGCAAAGTTCGCGGGGCGATACAGCGGCTGCGATGCGCTCGCGGTGGCGGTCTGCGTCGTGGAGGGAAACTCCACCGATGGCACGGTGTTGTCCAGGTGCGAACGGGTCAGGCCCGCACTGAGGTTCGCCGTGGGCAGGATCTGCGCCTTGGCCTGCTCCGCGCGAAACAGGTTGGCGTCATACTGGGCCTTGGCCGATTGCCACGTCGCGTCGTAACTGCGCGCGGCGTCGTAGAGCTCCAGCAGGCTTTGCGCTTGCACCGGCGTAGCCAGCACAACAGCAAGGAGCCCGGGCAGGGGCAGCAGGCGGAAAAGTGTCCGCGGTTTCTTCATGGGTCCGGTCCTCAAGTCACGTTCGGTCAATGTCCCGCACTGCTTTGCCCATGGCTAGTAGCGCGGAACGCTCGGGTCGAGTTCCTGCGACCAGGCTTCGATGCCGCCGGCGATGTTCGCGACGGTTTCGAAGCCATTGGCTTGCAGGAACATGGCAACACGCATCGAGCGCGTGCCGTGGTGGCAGAGAACTGCCACCGCTCGCCCCGGGTCCAGTTGGCCGAGACGGCCCGGGATCTCATTCATCGGGATATGCACCAGCGCGAAGCCTTCGGGCTTCACGCTGGCTGCGTTCAATTCTGCATTCTCTCGCACGTCGAGCACGATCGCGTCCACGCCGTGGGCACGGAGCCACACGGGCACTTCGGAGGGACGGACCTGGTCGATCATTGCTTTCAGAAGGTAAAGCGCGAGGGTTCGGGAAAATTCGCCAGGCGCGGGGCATTGATGTCCCACGGCTGCGACGTCGTGTAATTGGCTTCGCTGGTGCGCGTGATGAACGTGCCGCGCATGATCGGCTCGTTGCCCGTGATTGCGCCGAGGCGGCCGCCGACTTTCAGTTGCGACAACAGGGCGGCGGGCACTTCGCTGACCGAGCCGGACAGCACGATCACGTCGAACGGGCCCTCGCTGGCGAGGCCCTGCGCGCCGTCGCCTTCGCGCACTTCCGCATTCGTGATGCCGGCGCGCTGCAGGTTCTCGCGGGCCATCCTGGCGAATTCGGGCCTGAGCTCCAGCGAGATCACGCGCTGCGCCCGGTGCGCAAGCAGCGCCGCCATGTAGCCCGAACCGGCGCCCACTTCCAGCACCTTCTCGTGGTTCTGCACTTTCAGGTCCTGCAGCAAGCGCGCTTCGAGCTTCGGCTCGAGCATGCACCAGCCGTTGCGGTCGGCCTCTTCGGCTTTGCAGGTGAGCGGAATGCGCATGTCGACGAAAGCCAGCGCCTTGTGCGCAAGCGGCACGAAGTCCTCGCGGCGCATGTTCGAGAGCAGGTCGAGGATGTCGAGGTCGAGCACGTCCCACGGGCGGATCTGCTGTTCGATCATGAAGAAGCGGGCGCGTTCGAGGTCGGCGGGGGCGTTCATTGCGGTCGTCTTTTTCAGGTGTCAGGACAATCCGTCGATTTTAGAGGCGGGCACGGCCTGCGCCCCCGAGCCACCCGACGGGGTGGGCTCCCTGCGGAATTTGCGGCGGGTCCATTGCGCCAGGTCATCGAGGTAGCAGTAGACGACGGGCACGACGACGAGCGTGAGCAGCGACGAAGTGATCACCCCGCCGATCACCGACTGGCCCATGGGCGAGCGCTGCTCCGATCCCTCCGTAAGCGCGAATGCCAGCGGCAGCATGCCGAACACCATTGCGAGCGTCGTCATCAGGATCGGGCGCAGCCGCACCTTCGCTGCGTGCAACAGCGCCTCGCTGCGTTCCATGCCTTGTTCGCGCATGCGGATCGCGAAGTCCACCAGCAGGATTGCGTTCTTCGTCACCAGGCCCATGAGCATCACGATGCCGATGATGGAGAACATCGAGATGGTGGAGCCGAAGAACAGCAGCGCGAGCACCACGCCGATCAGCGTGAGCGGCAGCGATGTCATCAGCGCCATCGGCTGGAGAAAACTCTTGAACTGGCTCGCCAGGATCATGTAGATGAAGATGATCGCCATCGCAAGGGCCGACACGGCATACCCGAACGATTCGGCCATGTTCTTGGTCGAGCCGCTGAACTGGTAGCCGTAGCCCGGCGGGAAATTGATCGTGTCGAGCACCTTGCGGATGTCGCCCGACACTTCGCCGGCGGAGCGGTTATACACGTTGGCGTTCACCGCCACTTCGCGCGTGAGGTCGCGGCGGTTGATCTGGTTGGGGCCGGTGGACTCCTTGACGTCCGCGACCTGGTTCAACTTCACGACGCGCGAAGTGCCGTCTGCATTCGTGCCCGTCGCGAACGGCAGGCGCGCGAGGTCGTCAGGCGAATTCCGCGCGCCGGGCGCAAGCCGCACGTTCACGTCGTAGGTCTGGTCGTCGGGTGCGCGCCAGTTGCCCACCGTCTGGCCGGCGACGAGCGTGCGCAGCGACGCGCCCACTTGCGCGACCGACAAGCCCAGGTCGGATGCCGCGTCGCGCTTCACCCCAACCGAGACGATCGGCTTGTCCGGCTTGACGCTGGAGTCGAGGTCCACCAGGCCCGGGATCGTGCGGATGCGGTCGCTCACCAGGCGCGAGAGGCGCTCCAGTTCCTTCAGGTCCGGCCCTTGCAGCGAAAACTCGATTTGCTTGTTGCCGCCCACCGCGTCGAGCAGGCCGACGTGCGTCACGGTAATGCCCGGCACCTGCTTCAAGCGCTCGCGCAGGATGCCCGACATCTGGTCGACGCTGCGATTGCGCAGCTTGCGGTCGACGAGCCGCACGTAGACGTTCGCGTAGATCTTGCCGACGGCATTGCCCGTGTTGATCGTCGAAAGCGTGTACTTCACCTCCGGGAACTCGCGCACGATCGCCTCGACCTGCTTTGCTTTCCCTTCCGTCACTTCGAGCGACGAGCCGACGGGCGTGTAGAAGTTGATCGACGTCTCGGAGTAATCCGCTTTCGGGACGAACTCGGTTCCGAGCAACGGGACCATCACGACGCTCAGGACGAAGATGCCCACGGCGAGCAGCACCGTGAGTGCCTTGTGCGCCAGCGACCAGCGCAGGATGTCCTGGTAGGCATGGCCGAGCGCGTCGGTGGTGCGGTCGAAGAAGCCGGTCACGCGGCCGATGGTCTTGTCGTACCAACTTCCGCCGTTCGGGCTGAACTTGTCGATGCCGGCGTGATGAATCGACGGGTCGTGCCAGATCGACGACAGCATCGGGTCGAGCGTGAAGCTCACGAACATCGAGATCAGCACCGCGGCGACGATGGTGACGCCGAACTCGTGGAAGAACTTGCCGATGATCCCGCCCATGAAGCCGATCGGCAGGAACACGGCCACGATGGAGAACGTCGTCGCAAGCACCGCGAGGCCGATCTCCTGCGTGCCCTCCATCGCGGCGGGGTAAGAGCCCTTGCCCATCTGGACGTGGCGAACGATGTTCTCGCGCACGACGATCGCGTCGTCGATCAGCAGGCCCACGCACAGCGACAGTGCCATCAGCGTCACCATGTTGATCGTGAAGCCGAATGCGTACATGAACAGGAAGGTGCCGATGATCGAAATGGGCAGGGTCAGGCCCGTGATCACCGTCGAGCGCCACGAGTTGAGGAAGAGGAACACGATCAGCACCGTGAGCAGCGCGCCCTCGATGAGCGTGCGGCGCACGTTCTCCACCGACACGCGGATCGGCCGCGAACTGTCCGTGATCTCCTGCAGTGTCACGCCCGGCGGGAGCTGCTTGCCCATCTCGGCCACCGTGCGCTTCAGGCCGTCGACCACTTCGATCGTGTTCTCGTCCTGCGACTTCTGCACCGTGAGCAGCAACGTACGCCCGCCGTTGTACAGCGCAAGGCTGTCGATCTCCTGGGCACCGTCGGACACGCGCGCGACCTGGTCCACGCGCACCGGCGAGCCGTTCTTGCGCATGACGATGATCCGGCCGAAGTCCTCGGGCCTTTGCATGCGCGCATCGACCTGCACCGTGCGGTCCTGCTGCAGCGAGCGGATCGCCCCGACGGGCAGATCCTGGTTCTCGCTGCGCACCGCGTTCGCGACCTGGTCGGCCGTCACGCCGAACGCCTCCATCGCCTGCGGGTTCAGGTAGATGTTGATCTCACGCTTGGTCGCGCCCACGAGGTTGACGGCACCGACACCGCGCACGTTCTCGAGACGTTTCTTGAGGACCTGGTCGGCCCAGTTGGTCAGCTCCACGGCTTCCATCGCCTTGCCGCGCGACGCGTCGGGCAGCACCGCGACCGACCAGATCGAGCGCGCGGAAGGATCGAAGCGGATGACGCGGGGCTCCTTCACCTCGTCGCGCAACGTGGGCCGCACCGATGCGATCTTCTCGCGCACGTCGTCGGCCGCCTTGCGCCCGTCGACATACAACTGGAACTCGAGGATGACGACCGACTGGTTCTCGTAGCTGCGCGAGGTCAGGGCATTGATGCCCGCGATCGAATTGACGCCTTCCTCGATCTTCTTCGTGACTTCGCTCTCGACGATCTCCGGTGACGCGCCGGGATAGTCCGTGATGACCACGACCACGGGGAAGTCGATGTTGGGGAACTGGTCCACCTTCAGCCGCTGGTACGAAAACAGGCCCAGCACCACGATGGCGAGCATCACCATCGTCGCGAAGACGGGGTTCTTCAGGCTGACGCGGGTGAACCACATGGCACTTAAGGGGCTAGGGGCTAGGGCTTGGGGGCTATCGAAGGAGGCAGCGTCGTGAACTTGACCTGCGTGCCCTCGCGCAGCGGTCCGAGCGAACCCTTGATCACGGTCGTGCCGGCTGCTACGCCCTTGATCGCGACCATCATTTCGCCCTCGAACTCTCCGCGCGCGCCCGCGTCGACGGATTTGTGGACGACCTGGTTGTTTTCGACCACCTGCACGTAAGGCGAAGGCTTGTCCGTGCGCACCGTGGTGAGCGGCACCGCCAGCGCGGCGACATCGCCCGTGCCGAGCGTGCCTTGCGCGAACAGCCCCTGGCGCAATCCCGTGACGTCCGGGACTTCAAGGTAGGCGAGCACGCTGCGGCTTCCCGCTTGCGCGCTCGGATTGATGCGCACGACTTTCGCGGGAACGGGCGTGCCGCGTCCTTCGACCTGCAGTTGGCCCTGCTGGCCAACACGCACGTTCACCGAATCGGCGGCGGTAAGCGTCGCCTCGAGTTCAAGGCGCGACAGGTCGACGATCTCGATCACCTTTGCATCGACCGCGACACGTTCGCCGGGCTGCGCGAGGCGCTGTGACACCACACCTGCAATCGGCGCGTGCAGCACGGTGTCGTCGAGCGCCTTCCTCGACATGTCGACGGCGGCAAGCGCGGCCTTGTAGGTCGACTCTGCCGCGGTGAGGGTGTTCCACGACGTGTCGAGTGCGCTCTTGGAGATGAAGCCCTGGTCGACCAGGGCCTTGTTGTTGTCGTAACCGCGTTTCGCGATCTCGATTTGCGCCTTTGCGGCGTCGGCTTGCTGCTGGGACTGGTTCATGCGCGCGAGGTATTCCGTCGCTTCGACTTTCGCGATCACCTGGCCCGCCTTCACCACGTCGCCTTCGCGCACCGTGAGGCCTTGCAGTTCACCGGCTGCGCGCGCTTTCACGAACGCGGAGTTCACTGCGCGCAGCGAGCCGGAAATCGGCAGGCCTTGCGCGAGCTTGAGTTCGCGCGCCTTGACGACGTCCGTCGCTGCGAGCTCGACGACGCTTTGCACCTTGGAAGTGGATAGCTGCTGCACGGCGTCCTGCTGTGCACGCTTGTTGCCGAGCGCGCGCACCACGCCGAAAGCAATCGCGAGCACGAGCACCGCGATGCCGATCCAGGCCTGGCGGCGCCGCGTCATTTCTTGCCTTTCGCAGCGGCGGGCCGCTTGACGAGGCCGTTCAACAAGGTCTCGACCTGCATGTTGAGAAAACGCTGGGGGTCGATCTGGTCCGACGCGGGCATGCACGCGCCGATCGAGTGCTTCATCATCACCAGGTAGATCATCGGCGCGATGATGCAGAACTTGGCGTACTCGACGTCGGGCACGTCGAACTCGCCGGTTTTCACGCCGCGTTCGATGATGCGGCGGATCAGGACGTCCGCCGGCGCAATCACTTCCTGGTGATAGAAGGCCGCGATCTCAGGAAAATTGCGTGCCTCGCTCATGATCAGCTTGGTGATGCCCGATGCGCGCGTCGCGCCGATCCGCTCCCACCACACCTTGAAGCAGTAGCGCACCATGTCCGCCGTGCTGCCCTGGAAGGTCTGGAACTCTTCGTTCCATTCCGCGAAGCGGCCGGAGATGTTCTCGCGCACGACGGCCTTGAACAGTTCCTCCTTGCTCGGGAAGTAGAGGAACAAGGTGCCCTTGGACACACCGGCGCGAGCGGCCACTTCCTCCGCGCGCGTCGCAGCGAAGCCTTTTTCGACGAAGAGGTCGAGCGCGGCGTCGAGGAGCTCGCCGGGGCGGGCTTCCTTGCGGCGTTCGCGCTTGACCAGGGAGTCGTCGGTGCGCGGGGCAATGAGCTTGGACAGGGACATGGGCGGAAGTTACTGACTGACTGGTTAGTAATGTAACTTCCCTGCCGGATGAGGTCAAGACAAGGGGCTGTAAAGCAAGTCGGCCCCCCGGCGACTAAAGTCACCCCACATAAAGGAATACGCAATGAGCACGACCGAAACCATCGTCCTGGGCGGCGGATGCTTCTGGTGCACCGAGGCCGTCTACGTGCAGGTGCGGGGCATCACCGACGTCGAATCCGGCTACAGCAACGGGCAGAAGCAGCGCCCGAGTTACGAGGACGTCTGCACCGGCACGACCGGCCATGCCGAGGTGGTGAAACTCGAGTACGACCCGTCACAGATCACCACGCGGCAGATCCTCGAGATCTTTTTCACCATCCACGACCCGACGCAGCTCAACCGGCAAGGCAACGACAGCGGCACGCAATACCGCAGCGGCATCTACTACACGTCGCAGGACCAGAAGGACGAGGCCGAAAAAATCATCCGGGAGCTGGGCGACGAGAAAGCATTCGACAAGCGCATCGTCACCGAAGTGAAGCCGCTCGAAAGCTACTGGCCGGCCGAGGACTACCACCAGGACTTCTTCGAGAAGAACCCCCACCAGGGCTACTGCCTCGCCGTGGCTGCGCCAAAGGTCGCGAAATTCAGGAAGACGTTTCGCGAGCTCTCGAAGGGCTGACGACCGCATACAGCGTGCCGATCGCCGCGAGCGTGCACACGACGATCGCGCCCGACGGCAAGTCGAACAACGCCGAGAGCGCGAGCCCCAGCGCATAGCCGATCGCGCCGATGGAATACGCCACGAGCAATCGGCGCTTCGACCCCCCGAACCGCGTCGCCAAGGCCGGCACGATCAGGCTCGAGAACACGAGGTACACGCCGACGAGCTGTACCGAGGCCGTGACCGCGACAGCGAACACACCATAGAACCCGAAGCGTCCCAACCGCTGCACGACGCCGCCGTGGATCGCGACAAGCAGGATCGCGGTGATGCCCGCGAGCCATGCGAGTTGCGTCGTGTTCACCCAGAGGATCTGCCCCACGAGCAGGTCCTTCAGGTGTTCGCCGCCGTGCGGGTTGCCGGCAAGCAGCACGATGCCGATGCACGATGCCAGCACGAACAGCACACCGATGAGTGCCTCTTGTTCCCGCGGCGCGCGCCTTTCGGTCCACGTGAGCAGCATTGCGCCGAGCAACGCGGCGATCACGGCCGCAGCTTGCGTCCACAGGCCGCTTTCAGGCAGGCCGATGGACATCGCGACGATCACGCCCAGCCCCGCAATCTGCGCAATCGCAAGGTCGATGAACACGATGCCGCGATCGAGCACTTCCATGCCGAGCGGCACGTGCGTGGCGAGCACGAGCAGGCCGGCGACCAGCGCGGGGCCGAGGATGGACCAGTCCAGTGCGGCCCAATTCATTTGCGGTTGGCCGCCGCCAGCATGCGGGCGATCGTGTCGTCGAACAGCGAGAACAAGTCCTTGGCCGCTTCCGTACCGCCCACAGTGAACGGGATCTTCACTGCCGGGATGTTCGCGTTCTGCGACATCCAGTCCGAGGGACGCGAGTCCTGGTAGGCGGCGCTGATCACCATGCGCGCGGGGCTCGCCTTCAAGGCCGCGAGCACGTTCTGCAAATGCGATGCACTCGGCTCCACGCCCGGTTTCGGTTCGAGCACCGCGACTTCTTTCAGCCCGAGCCAGTCGTAGAGATACACGAAGCCCTTGTGCTGCGATACGACGGGCACGCCCTTGAGGGCCGCGGCCTGTGACGACCATTTCGCGATCGCTTCCTGCCACTTCTTCGTGAAGTCGGCGCCCCGCTGCTGGTATTCGGCGGCATGCGCGCCGTCGACCTGCGCAAGCCGTGCGCTCAATGCCGTCGCGACAAGCGCGATGTTGCGCGGGTCGGTCTGGATGTGCGGATTTCCCGCAGCGTGCACGTCCCCTTGCGAGCGGTCGACCGACACCGGCACTTCGAGCATCCGCACGTTGCGCGCGGCTTCGAAGTAGCCCGGCTGGCCCGGTTGCACTTTCGCATTGCCCGATTGCTGCATGAGCACCGGCAGCCAGCCGATCTCGAGCTCCGCGCCCGTGCACACGACCAGGTCCGCGTTGCGCATGCGCGCGATCAGGCTCGGCTTCGCCTGGATCTGGTGCGGGTCCTGCAACGCCGAGGTCGCAACGGTGACGTCGACGAGATTGCCACCCAGCGCTTGCGTGAGCGCGCCCCATTCGGGCTCGCAGGCGAATACGCGCAGCGCGGCTTGCGCGGGCGACGCGAGCGCGAGCAGCGCCGCGCACGCGAGGATGAATCGATGAAGCTTGTTCATGAAATGTCCCTTAGAAGCTGTGCGCGCCGTGGGCGCCCAGGCTCATCATGTATTGCAGGAACCACTGGTTGCCGGGCGCGCCGAAGTGCGAGCGGTCGTGCGCGAACTGCAGGCGCACCCGCGAAAACTCGCTTGGGGCCCAGTCGAGCATCAGGCTGTCCTTGCGCGGATCTTCGGTGCGAAGGCCCACGCGCCAGCCGCGCATGAACTGGTAGATGGCTTGCGCATACCAGCCGGTTTGAGTGGGCAGCCCGTCGCGCACGCTGCGCAGGTATTCGCCTTGGAGCTTGAAGTTGGTGCGCGTCGCATTGCCGTTGGGCGACCACTTCCACACGCCGTCGGCGATCCACACGCGAGTGGCTGGATTCGACACATCGCCGCGCGCATCGAGCACCGACAGCCCGGCGCGCCAGCTCGAACTGTCGCCGATGTCGCCGCCGGTGTGGGCGGCGAGCGCGGTTGCGCCGGGCCCATTGCGCGGTGTACCGGTGCCGGGAAAGCCACGCCCGCGCCCGATCTCGCCGCGCAATTCGATGAACGTGTCGGTCGGTGCGAGCCAGGTCACCTGCAAGCCGTCGTCGGCAAACTGCCCGCCCAGCATCGACTGGTACGCGAGCGGCGCGTCGACGAAGTCCCACGCATGCGCGTGCTGCGAATTGAGGTAGCCGATCGACGACAGGTACCGGCCCGCCTTCACCGTGAGCCCGTTGCCAAGCGACGTGGTCTGCACGTACGCCTCTTCGACAGACGCAGCGTTGTCAGTTCCGAAGCTGATGGCCGCGAAGCCGCTGAACCACGGGTCGATGTTCGCGCTGATTCCCAGCTCGGATTCACCGACGCTGAAGCCGCGGTTGGGCGAGGGCCGGCTCGTGTTCGTGTACAGGCCCGACAGGATCAGCGACATCGCGGGATTGAAGCCGCTACCGGTTGTCACCCCGGCGGAGGCCGGGGTCGTGGGCGATGGAGAAGGCGCAGCTGATCCACCGGCATCGATCCCGGCCTGCGCCGGGTTGACACGCTGGGCCGCCTCGAGCTTCTGTTCGAGTGCGCGGATGCGCGCTTCGTACTGCGAGCGCAATTGCTGGATCTCGTCGCGCAGCAACTGCAGGTCGGCGGCGCTTTGCGCCTGCGCCAAAGGGGCGGCGGCAATGAGCAATGCCGCGGCAAACGATCTCATGGGGACTCCTTGTCTTCGAACAGCGATGAATGCGCCCGAGGGCGCGCGATCAACGCGTCGAAGGAGGAGCCCGGGACAGGAAGGATGCGGTCGGTTCGGCAGTGCGTGGCGCGGGTGTGTGCCACGAAAGCGGTGTGTCGTATGCGACGGGAGCGGCCGCCGCCGCATCGGCCGCCGCCGCACCTGCACCGACTGCCGCGCCGGCCACGCACTGGTCGCAGTGGATCGTAACGGGCGCGGCCTTGACGTGCGTCACCTCGTGCGCAGCCGCGGCCAGCTGCGCGAACGGCAGGATGAGCGCAAGTACGAATGCGAAGAGGATTCGCCGGGTCATGGCGGGCGCATCTTACGCCTGCGGAACAATGCGGGTATGGACCTTGCCGTGCTGCAGCCCTTGCTCCCTGTGATCGCGGTGACCGCGGCGGGGTTCGGCGCCGGGCGCCTGGGTTGGCTCGGCCCCCGGCGCGTGCGCCAGTTGTCGAACTTCGTGTTCTTCGCGCTCGCACCGGCGCTGCTGTTCCGGACGATGGCGCAGGTGCATGTGGGTGCGCTGGACTTCCGGCCCGTCGCGAGCTACTTCATCGCCGTCGCCATCATCTTCTTCGGGACGCTGGCGTGGCGCGGCTTCGATCGCAAGGCAGCCGTGATCGCACTGGCCAACACCTACAGCAACAACGTGATGATCGGCATCCCGCTCGTCGCGCTGGCCTACGGGCAACCGGGGCTGGTCGCGCTGTTCACGCTGGTGTCCGTGCATGCGCTGATCCTGCTGACGACAGGGACGGTGGTCCTCGAACTCGCGATGCTGCGCGAACACCCGGAAGCATCCAGGCGGTCCACGTCGCGCACGGTGCTGCTCGCGATCCGCAACGCGGTCATCCATCCCGTTCCGCTGCCGATCATCGCGGGCCTGTTGTTCTCCGCTGCCGGCTTCGTCCTGCCTCAGGCCGTGGATACACCGTTGCGTTGGCTCGGCATCGTGTTCGGCCCGCTCGCGTTGTTGCTGGTGGGCGCATCGCTCGCGTCCATCCATTTCGGACGCGCATGGCGCGCGGGGCTCGAGCTGGCGCTGGTCAAGAACATCGTGCACCCGCTGCTCGTCGCCGGCATCGCGGCGTGGCTCGCGATCGGTGCGGTGGAGCGCAACGTCATGGTGCTGTCGGCGGCGCTGCCGATCGGCGCCAATGTGTTCCTGTTCTCGCAGCGCTATGGCGTCGCACAGGAGGAGATCACGGCAGGCGTCGCCCTGTCGACGCTCCTCGCGGTGCCGAGCGTGGCGCTCGTGCTGATGTTGCTAGGGAGCTAGCCGCTCGCGCACCCACGCGCCATTGACAAGGCGATAGTGGAGGCGGTCGTGCAGCCGGCTCTTGCGCCCCTGCCAGAACTGCCATTCGTCGGGCACGAGCCGGTAGCCGCCCCAATGCGGCGGGCGCGGCGGGTTCAGCAGGAACTGCGCGCTGAACTTCGCCGCTGCGGCAACCAGCGACGCGCGGCTTGCAATCACCTGGCTTTGCGGGCTGGCCCACGCGCCGATGCGCGAATCGAGCGGGCGTGTGGCGAAGTACGCGTCGCTTTCTTCGGCGCTCGTCTTCTCGACGCGGCCTTCGATACGCACCACTCGTTCGAGCTCAACCCAGTGGAACTGCAAGGCCGCGTACGGATTGCCGGCCAGCTCGATCCCCTTGCGGCTTTCGTAATTGGTGTACCAGACGATTCCGTGCGCGTCGTAGCCCTTGATCAGGACGGGACGGGTGCTGGGGCGCATGTCGCTGCCCACGGTGGCGAGGGTCATCGCATTCGGTTCGGGGACTTCGCCCGCGATGGCTTCGCTCATCCATTGGTCGAACTGTTTCAGCGGGTCCGCATGCGAGGACTCTTCGCCCAATTCGGCGCGCTCGTAACTCTTTCGCAACTGGGCGATGCGTTCTGACGTTTGGCTCATCGCCAAATTCTCGCATCTCCGGGAAAACCCGATGAACTTTTGGTGGCACAGGCATACGCTGCAAGCTCGCCACAGGCTCAACCCACGGAGGCAAGATGAGCGTCAACTTCTCACTCAACGGCAAGGCCGTCACCGCCAACGCCGAACCCGACACGCCCCTCCTCTGGGTCATCCGCGACGAGATGGGCCTGACCGGCACCAAGTTCGGTTGCGGCCAGGCACTGTGCGGCGCGTGCACCGTCCACCTCGACGGGCAAGCCATCCGCTCGTGCCAGACGCCGGTCTCGGCGGCGGCGGGCAAGAAGGTCGCAACGATCGAAAGCCTGTCGGCGAACAACTCGCATGCGCTTCAGGTGGCATGGATCAAGCACGACGTGCCGCAATGCGGCTACTGCCAGTCGGGCCAGTTGATGAGCGCAGCCGCACTGCTCGCGACCAACAAGAACCCGAGCGACGCCGACATCGACAAGGCGATGAGCGGCAACATCTGCCGCTGCGGGACCTATCCGCGCGTGCGCGCCGCGATCAAGGATGCGGCGTCCACCCTTCGTACCACCAAGGCCTGAGGGAGAAAAACATGAACTCGATCAACGAGACCTCACGCCGCGATTTCATCAAGACCGGTGCTGCCCTCACGGGCGGCCTGATGGTCGGCTTCTCGATCCAGACGATGCAAAGCGCGCGCGCGGCCGGCACGCTGCGCACGCCGAACGCGTGGGTGCACATCTCCGACGACAACGTGATCACGCTGCTCACCGCGCGCTCCGAGATGGGACAGGGCGTGTACACGTCGATGCCCATGCTGATCGCGGAGGAGCTCAACGTCGAACTGAAGAGCATCCAGGTCGCGGTTGCGCCGCCGGACAAGATCTACACGAACTCGCTGCTCGGCGCGCAGATCACCGGCGGCTCGACGTCGGTGCGCGACGGCTGGGAGAAGCTGCGCGTCGCGGGCGCCCAGGTGCGCGAGATGCTGTTGATGGCGGCCGCCACGCGCTGGGACGTGGACAAGGACAAGGTGCGCGCCGAGAACGGCGTGGTCTACGGCCCGAAAGGGTTGAAGGCGACCTACGGCGAGCTCGCCGAGCGCGCCACGCAGATGCCCGTCATCGCGAACCCGCCGCTGAAGGATCCGAAGGACTTCCGCATCGTCGGCAAGCGCACGAAGCGCCTCGACACGCCGATGAAGGTCAACGGCAAGGCCGAGTTCGGCATCGACGTGAAGCTGCCCGGCATGGTGTACGCCACCATGGAGCAAAGCCCGGTCATCGGCGGCAAGGTCACGAGCTTCGATGCGAGCAGGGCCAAGGCCATGCCCGGCGTGATCGACGTGATCCAGGTAAGCGATGGCGTAGCCGTGGTGGCCGATACGTACTGGCACGCGAAGAAGGGGCGCGACGCGCTCACCGTGAACTGGGACGCCGGCCCTGTGGGGCAGATGGACCACACGACCATGCTCGCAGGCACGCGCGCCGCGTTCGACAAGATCGAGCCGCTGCCGATCGGGAAGCCGCAAGGCGACGTGAAGGCCGCGATGGCATCGGCCGCGAAGACGGTGACGGCCGAATACGTGACGCCGCTGCAATCGCACGCGCCGATGGAGCCGATGAACTTCACGGCGAGCTTCAAGGACGGCAAGGTGCTGGCGATCGGGCCGACTCAGTTCCAGGAAGGCGCGGCCGGTGCGATCGCGGCGACGCTCGGCGTCAAGCCCGAGGACATCACGCTGAAGACGACGTTCCTCGGCGGCGGCTTCGGCCGGCGCCTGGAGCTGGACTTCATCACGCAGGCCGCGCAGATCTCCAAGGCGGTCGGCCGCCCCGTGAAGCTGCTGTGGACGCGCGAGGACGACACCACGCACGACTTCTATCGCCCCATCGGCGTGAACCGCCTGTCTGCGGGGCTCGGTGCGGACGGCATGCCGGTTGCAATGACGTTCAAGGTGGCGTCGCAGTCGGTCACGCAGCGCGCCTTCGGCCTGCCGGCCAAGACGTTCGACCCGTTCATGGCCGAAGCCGCGGTGGCCGCGTACAACATCCCCAATACGCAGCACGACCTGTACATCCACGACACCGGCTTCCGCGTAGGGTACTGGCGCGCGGTGAGCCACAACATGAACGCTTTCGCCAACGAGAGCTTCATCGACGAGTGCGCGAAGGCTGCGGGCAAGGATCCGTACGAGTACCGCATGGCGCTGCTGAAGGACAAACCGCGCTTCTCCAACGTGCTCAAGACGGCGGCGGAGAAGGCCGGCTGGGGCAAGCCGTTGCCTGCGGGCCATGCGCGCGGCATCGCGCTGATGGAAGGCTACGACACGTACATGGCCGAAGTCGCGGAAGTGAGCTTGAACAGCGACGGAAGCGTGCGCGTGCACAAGGTCACGGTCGCCGCCGACGTCGGCCGCATGGTCAACCCCGACACCGTCGAGGCGCAGATCATGTCATCGGTGATCTTCGGCATGAGCGCGGGCCTGATGCAGGAGATCACGCTGGACAAGGGCCGCGTGCAGCAGACCAACTTCCACAACTACCCCGTGGTACGCATGAACGAAGCGCCGGTGGTGGACATCGTGCTCACGAACAGCACGGAAAAACCCGGCGGCATCGGCGAGCCGGCGACGGCCCTGGTGGTGCCCGCCATCGCCAACGCGGTGGCGTCGCTCACTGGCAAGCGCGTACGCAAGCTGCCGATGACCGCGGAGGCGATCAAGCAAGCGTGATCGAGGACAAGAAGTCGGGACGGAAGAACCGGGGACCATGAGTTCGCCTGTGGTGCTCGTCCTCGCCTCCGGGCGAGGCGAGCGCTTCACGGCGTCCGGCGGGCAGGGCAGCAAGCTGCACGCCCTCCTTGCCGGCAAACGCGTGATCGACTGGACGCTCGAAGCCGTCAAGGCCAGCGGGCTGCGCTGGCATGTCGAAGAAGGAAAGCACGAGGGGCTCGGTGACTGCATCGCAGCCGCGGTGCGCGCGACGCCCGATGCGACAGGATGGCTCGTGCTGCCGGCCGACCTTCCGCTGATCCAGCCTGCAACATTGCTCGCCGTTGCGGAATCACTGGAGCGGCACGACGTCGTCGTGCCGCATTTCCGCGGCCAGCGCGGGCATCCCGTCGGGTTCGATCATGTGTGCGAAAGCGCGCTGCGCGAACTGCAGGGCCCCGCGGGCGCGGTGTCGGTCGTGCGCGCCGAAGCCGCCGTGGACGGCGTGTTCGACCTGGAACTGGACGACGAAGGCCTCGTCACCGATATCGACACGCTGGCGGATCTGCGCGTGGCCGAGCGCTTGCTCGCTTCGCGCTGAGGATCAGGAGCCGCTCAGGCAACCCCTCTGTCCCGACGAGTTCGCATAGCCCGTGCCGCCGTCATACGCGGCGTTGGACCACTCGCCCTGCAACTTCCACTTGCTGCCGTCGGAGAACATCACGAAGGGCACCGCGAAGGTCCATGCGCACTTGTCGCCGTTCTCTTCGCCCTGCGAGTCGTACCAGGCGCCCGGGGTGGCGGGGTCTGTGCGCGCTTCGGCGATTTCGTGCGCCGTGACGTTCGCCAGCGCGGCGAGGCCCTGCGAGTGGCCCGTCTGGTTGTCGACCGGGTCGCAGCCCGAATCGCCATCGAGGTTGAAGAAGAACGCGAATTGCACGGGCACGCCACCGCACGAGCCCGCGCTGTGCCACGCACAGTAGTTGGCGTGGCCGCGCTTGATATCGGTGTACACCGGGTAGTAGCCGTTGCCGTTCGGGTCGGGCGTAATGTTGCGGCACACCGCGCCGAGCACCGCGCTCGTGCTGGTGCTGGCGGGCGAGGCGTCCATGGTGTGGCCGAGGTGCAGGAAGCCCGTCGAGCCGACGCGGCCGTTCGTGCCGGTGGATTCGGTGGAGGCGGCGGCATAGCCGGAGCCGCTGTGATACGTGTACCACTGGTCCAGGCCCGTGATCTTGTCGCCGACGAAGTTGACGTTGTTCCAGCTCGGGCCCCAGAAGATCGCCTTGGACACCACGGTCGTCATGATCTTGCCGCCGTGGAAGGTCATGTTCGGGCTGCGTACCGGCTTCAGGCGCGAGGTTTTCTGGCCGTGCGCCTCGCGCGTGAGGTGCGGGCCGAGCATCGGCGGTTCGGCGTTGGTGCTCAGGTCTTCGACCGGCCGGTGGTGCGGCCGCATCTTGTCGACATCCTCTTCGGAATGCGCCACCGCGGCGAAGGATGCGATCGCGAGGACCACCAGGCACTTGTTCATTGAAGTCTCCAGCCGCGTCGTTGCGGCGTGCCGGGATGCTAGCGAAAGCTCAGCGGTGGCGGAAGCGTACAAGCCCGGCATGTGGCAACCGGATGCAACCCCGCGTGATGGGGGTCACACCGTTTAGCGGGTGACTTGCCCGTTGAGCATGACGAACGACCGCTCGCCG
>DATLBJ010000082.1:0-23947 GCA_035526975.1 Ramlibacter sp. | reverse complement strand
TCACGCGCGAGGCGCGCGGCAATCTTCTCGTGCGCAGTGAAACGGTAACCGTGCATGAAGACGACCGCCACGCTTCGCACTCCTTGCCCGTGCGCGTTCTTCAGCTCTTCTCGCAAGTGCGCCTCGTCCAGCGGCTGGATCATCTCGCCTTGCGCGCCGACCCGCTCCTTCGCCTCGATCACATGCGAATACAGCAGCTCGGGCAGCACGATATTGCGGTCGAAGATGCGCGGCCGGTTCTGGTACGCGATGCGCAGTGCGTCGCGGAAACCGCGCGTCGTCACCAGCAGCGTGGCTTCGCCCTTGCGTTCGAGCAGCGCGTTGGTGGCGACGGTGGTCCCCATCTTCACGGACTCGACCTGCTTCGCGGTGACCGGCTCGCCGGGCTTCAACCCAAGAAGGTGACGGATGCCGGCGACAGCCGCATCGCGGTATTGCTCCGGGTTGTCCGAAAGGAGTTTGTGCGTCACCAGCGATCCGTCGGGCTTCTTGGCCACGACGTCGGTGAACGTGCCGCCCCGGTCGATCCAGAATTGCCAGCGGGCGCCGGCGGGTGTGCTTCGGTCCATTTGTCGTCTCTCAGCGGCGCAGCGGCGCCAGCAATACCTCCGACTGTAATAGGGACCAGCACCTCAGTCCGGTGGCGCCGCCGATCGCTGCCGCATACGGAGGCATGTTCGTGCACTCGAGCACCACGTCCGTGATGTCACGGTCGCGTTCGCGCAATCGCCTGGCGGCTTCCACGACGTCGCGGCGCGCGCGAGCGAAATCGAGCTGCGACCGGTTATCGAGCATGGCTCGCGCGAACTCGCCTTCGCGGTCGACGCCTTCGATCACGACATCGTCCATGCGCGAGGCGGCAACACCGGAAGCCGCGAGAAATTCTTCGCCGAGGTGCAGCGCACTGACCGTCAGCACTCCGACGCGGCGATGCTTCTCCAGCAGCCCGGGCAACATCATCAGGCTCGACGTCACGACCGGGACGCGCGCCTGCGCCTGCAACTGCTCCTGCATGAGCACCAGGAAGCCGCAGCTCGTGGTGATCGCGGCGGCCCCCTGGTCTTCCAGCTCGCGCATCACCCGGCAAAAAGGCATGAAGAGGCCGGCCGCGCGCTGGCCCGCCGCGGACTGGACCGCGTGGTGCGGGTGCATATCGCGAACGGTGCGCGTCAGCACCGGGACGCCGAACGACGCCGGATTGCCGATGTCGCCCACGAGGCGCGGAAACTGCGTGTCGAGCGTCAGCACGCCCAGGAAGCGAGGCAATGGAAATACGGATGGCGCAGCCCTTGCAATTGCATTTATCCTCGGCGCGTCCATCCACGCATTCTCCCGGAGACACCATGAATCTCAAATACGCTCTCCCTGCCCTCGCCGCAGCATTCGCCGCGGGCGTCCCTGCCCAGACGAAGTGGGACCTCCCGGCTGCCTACCCGGCAACCAACTTCCACAGCGAAAACCTCGTGCAGTTCGCCAACGACGTCGACAAGGCCACGGGCGGCAAGCTGAAGATCACCGTGCACGCGAACGCGTCGCTGTTCAAGGCCAACGAGATCAAGCGCGCCATCCAGAGCGGCCAGGCGCCCATCGGCGAAGTGCTGCTGGTGAATTTCGAGAACGAGAACCCGCTCTACGGTGCCGATGGCATCCCGTTCCTGGCTGCCAGCTACAAGGACGCCCGCAAGCTCGCCACCGTGCAGAAGCCATTTCTCGACAAGCTGCTCGGTGCGCAAGGGATGAAGGTGCTCTACACCGTCGCGTGGCCGCCGCAGGGCATCTACGTGAACAAGGAGATCGCTTCGGTGGCCGACATGCGCGGCCTCAAGTGGCGCGCCTACAGCCCCGCCACCGCGAAGATCGCCGAGCTGATCGGCGCGCAGCCGGTCACGATCCAGGCGGCGGAGTTGTCGCAGGCGCTGGCCACCGGTGTGGTCAACAGCTACATGAGCTCGGGCTCCACGGGTTACGACTCGAAGACGTACGAGAGCATCAAGTACTGGTACGACACGCAAGCGTGGCTGCCGAAGAACGCGATCATCGTCAACCAGAAGGCATTCGATGCGCTGGACAAGCCGACGCAGGATGCGGTGCTGAAGGCCGCGAAGGACGCCGAAGACCGCGGCTGGAAGATCAGCGAAGAGAAGAACGAGTGGTACAAGAAGGCGCTGTCGGAGAAGGGCATGAAGATCATGTCGCCGCCGCCCAAGCTCGTCGCCGACCTGAAGCAGGTCGGGGTCGTGATGCTCGCCGATTGGGAAAAGAAGGCCGGCCCGGACGGACAGGCGCTGATCAAGGCCTACAACTCCGCCAAGTAAGGCGGCCGCACCTTGCGCCGGTTCCTCGATCGACTGTATGTCGCCTCCGGCGCGCTCGGCGCCGTGTTCGTCCTGCTGATCTGCGTGCTGATGATCGCGCAAAGCATCCTGCGCGAGTTCCACGTGCGCACAGGCGCCGTCAACGACGTGGTGGCGTGGTCGTGCGCCGCCGCGTCGTTCTTCGCGATGGCGCACGCGTTCAAGCACGGCGACTTCGTTCGCGTCACGCTGCTGCTCGAACACGTGCCGGATCGCATTCGCCGCGTCCTCGAGATCATGTGCCTCGCCATCGCCACGGTGTGTGTCGCTTACCTCGCTTGGTGGGCCAACAAGTTCACCTACGACAGCTTCGTCTTCAAGGAAGTCGCGCAAGGCCTGCTCCCCATCCCCATCTGGATCCCGCAGGCCAGCTTCGCGCTCGGCTCCATCCTGCTGCTCATCGCAGTGGTCGACGAGCTGGTGATCGTCCTTCGCGGCGGCAAGCCCACGTTCGTCACCGCAGTCGAGGAGAGGCACGCGCACGGCGACTTCTCGTCGGACGTCTGAACGGCACGCACGATGGATTCGCAGATGCTCTTCGTCGGCGGGCTGCTGCTCGCCATCATGATGGTGTTGCTCGCGGGGGGCGTGTGGATCGCGATGACACTCGCGGTCTGCGGCTGGGTCGGGCAGGCTTTCTTCACCACCACCTCGCCCGGCAACAACCTCTTCTCGTCGTTCTGGGAATCGAACGCGTCGTGGGAGCTTGCCGCACTTCCGCTGTTCATCTGGATGGGCGAAATCCTGTTTCGCAGCAAGTTGTCCGAGGAAATGTTCGAAGGCTTGCGGCCCTGGCTCAATCGCGTGCCCGGCCGGTTGATGCACACGACCATCCTCGGTTGCGGCATCTTCGGTTCGGTCTCGGGTTCGTCGGCGGCAACCTGCGCAACGATTTCAAAAGTGGCGCTGCCCGAGCTGCTCAAGCGCGGTTACAGCGAGAAGATGACGCTCGGCTCGCTGGCCACTGCGGGCACGCTCGGCATCCTGATCCCGCCGTCGATCACGATGGTGGTGTACGCAGTGGCCGCGGACGCATCGATCATCCGCATCTTCCTCGCGGGCTTCCTGCCCGGCTTCCTGCTGATGGCGCTGTTCTCCGGCTACATCATCTGGTGGAGCATCAAGAACCCAGACCAGGTCCCGCCGCCCGATCCGCCGACGACCTTCATGGAAAAGATCCGGCTGTCGGGCAATCTCATCCCGTGCGCGGCGCTGATCATCTTCATCGTGTGGGTGCTGATCGCGGGCTACGCCACCGCAACGGAATGCGCTGCGTACGGCGTCGCGGGTTCGCTCGGCCTGGCCTGGTGGAGCAAGTCGCTCACAGTCAAGACCTTCTGGGAAGGCCTGATGGGAACCACGCGCACGAGCTGCATGATCATGTTCATCCTCGCGGGCGCGTCGTTCCTTACGAAGACGATGGCATTCACGGGCATCCCGCGCGAGCTCGCGATCTGGGTCGATTCGATGCACCTCTCGCCCTACATGCTGATCGCCGTGCTGACGTTGGTGTACCTCGTCCTCGGCACCGCGCTCGACGGCATCAGCATGATCGTGCTCACTAGCGCCGTCGTGCTGCCGATGATCCAGAAGGCGGGCTTCAACCTCGTCTGGTTCGGCATCTTCATCGTGCTGCTGGTGGAGATCGCGGAGGTGACGCCGCCGGTGGGCTTCAACCTCTTCGTCCTGCAGAACATGACGGGCAAGGACAGCAACACGATCGCGCGCGCGTCCCTGCCGTTCTTCGGCTGCCTCGTGGTGGCCATCGTGCTGATCACGATCTTCCCCGAGATCGTGACGATCCTTCCCGATGTGGTGATGGGCAAGGACAAGTGACATGGCAACGGGCGCGCTGCTGTTCCTGGCCGCCCTGCTCTACGCGTCGGTAGGTCACGGCGGCGCATCGGGCTATCTCGCCGTGATGGCATTGACAGGCACCGCGCCCGCGGAGATGCGTTTTTCGGCGCTTTGCCTCAACGTGCTCGTCTCGGCCGTCGCGACGTTCCGCTTCTACCGCGCGGGCGCTTTCTCGCAGCAGCTGTTCTGGCCGCTGGTCGTCACTTCGATGCCGATGGCGTTCGTCGGCGGCAGTATCGCCTTGCCGATGCACTACTTCAAGCCGCTGGTCGGCGTGGTGCTGCTGTATTCCGCGTGGCGCTCGTTCATGACGGCGCAGACCGCGGGCAACGTCGAGATCCGGCCCGTCCGCTGGCCAGTGCTGGTGATCATCGGCGCTGTGCTGGGTTTGCTCTCGGGACTTACCGGTGTCGGGGGCGGCATCTTCCTCAGCCCCTTGCTGATCTTCTTCCGCTGGGCGCAAACGAGGACGGTGTCGGGCATCGCGGCCGCATTCATCCTCGTGAATTCGCTCGCCGGCCTCGCGGGCCAGATGACGGGCAGCTATTCCGTCCCGGACGAATTGCCGCTTTGGCTTGCCGTCGTTTTCTTCGGCGGCTTCATCGGCGCCACGCTGGGCAGCCGCCGCCTGGGCAACCCCGCGATCCAGCGGCTGCTCGCGCTCGTGCTGCTCGTCGCCGGCGCCAAGATGCTCCTCACTTGACGAGCGCGTTCGGGAAAAACAGTTGTTGTCCGTTGATCTTGTAAGCCGCAATCACTGCCTGGCCCGCGGGTGACGTCACCCAGTCGACGAACTTCTGCGCCTGCGCCGCCTTCACGTGCGGGTGCTTCGCGGGGTTGACGACCATCACGCCGTACTGGTTGAACAGGCGCGTGTCGCCTTCGACCAGGATCACCAGCTCGGCCCGGTTCTTGAAGCTGAGCCACGTGCCCCGGTCCGAAAGCGCATACGCGTTCGTGGAGCCGGCGACGTTCAGCGCCGGGCCCATGCCGCAGCCGCATTCCCGGTAGCCGCTTCCCTTGTTCGCAACACCTGCCGCTTGCCAATAACGCATCTCGGCTGCATGCGTGCCGCTCTTGTCACCGCGCGAGATGAAGGGCGCGTTCGCGCCCGCAATTTTGGTCAGCGCCGCGGCGATGTCGCTCCCCTTCGCATTCGCCGGATCCGCACGCGGCCCCACGAGCACGAAGTCGTTGTACATGACCGGGTAGCGCTTCTGCGCCCCGCCTTCCGCGACGAATTTCTCCTCCGCCGCCTGGTCGTGCACGAACAGCACGTCCGCGTCGCCGCGCCGTGCAATGTCGATCGCCTGCCCCGTGCCGACCGCAACGACCTTCACGTCGATTCCGCTGGCCTTCCTGAATTCGGGAAGCAGGTAAGAGAGCAGGCCGGATTGCTCGGTCGACGTCGTCGACGCCATGACGATCGTCTCCGCTCGCGCTGCCGCGGCCAAACACAACGACAGGACCACGGACAACACACGCGATCTCACGCGAGTTCACCTTTCACGAAGAGATCGGCGTCGGCGGACGTGCGGCGCAGCACTTCGCGGTCGAAGAAGGATTGCACCGGCAAGTCGGCCAGCAGCTTGCCGTCTTCGAGATAGACAACCCGTGTCGCCAGGCGCTTGACCTGCCCGAGGTTATGGCTGGCGAACACGAGCGTCATTCCGCTGTCGCCGAATCCGGCCATCAGCGATTCGACTTCGCGCTTGCCGTGCGGGTCGAGGTTGGATGTGGGCTCGTCGAGGAACAGGACGTCGGGCTTGAGGCTCCAGGCGCGCGCGAGCGCAACGCGCTGCTGTTGTCCGCTGGACAATGCGCGTCCGCTGCGCGTGGCCGACGCGCCCAGCCCCACCCGCCCGAGCGCAACATGGGCCTCTCGTTTCGCTTCGGCCCAACGCACACCTCGCACCCATAACGCGAGCGCGACGTTGTTGAGCGCGCTCGTGCGCAGCATGTACGGGCGCTGGAACAGCATGGCCTCGCCTGCACCTGGCTCGCGGATCACGGAACCCGACGACGGCGCGATGAGCCCGTGCAGCACGCGCAACAAGGTGCTCTTGCCACTGCCGTTACCGCCGATGACCGCGATGCGTTCGCCGCGCTCGACGCGCATCTCCACCGACGCCAGTGCAGTGATGCGCCCGAAACGCACGTCCACCGATCGAAGCTGGATCAGCGGATTCATGACGCGGCCGGCACCGCGGCGACATCCGCCGCGCCCACGCGCCAGTGCCGCAGGGCTGCGATCATGGCATTGAGCAGCAACACGACGAGGAGCAGCACGACACCGAGGGCCAGCGCAAGCGGCAAATCACCTTTCGTCGTTTCCAGCGCGATGGCGGTCGTCATCACGCGCGTGAAGCCTTCCATGTTGCCGCCGACGATCATCACGGCACCCACTTCGGAGATCGCGCGCCCGAAGCACGCGATGATCACCGTGAGCAATGCATAGCGCTCGTCCCACGCGATCAGCACCGCGCGCAGCGCAGGGCCCGCGCCGAATGATTGCAATTGCTCGCCGCTGCCCGACTCGATGTCTTCCACGATTTGCCGCGTCAACGCCGCCGCCACGGGCAGCACGAGCAGCGATTGCGCAATCACCATGGCCTTGAGCGAGAACAACCAACCCAGTCCGCCGAAGGGTCCCGACCGCGAGAGCAGCAGGTACACGACGAGCCCGACCACCACCGACGGCAGCGCCAGCAAGGTGTTGAGGACGGTGAGCACCGCTCCCCGTCCTGCGAAGCGCGTCACGCCCAGCCACGAGCCAAGGGCGAGCCCGAGCGCGCAGCCGATCGCGCTCGCGCACGCGCTGACCAGCAGGGAGCGCCCGACGATCTCGACCAGGTGGGCATCGCCCTGCACGAGCAGTTGCCAGGCCTGCGCAAAGCTGCCGGTGAATGTCTCCATGCTGCATGCTAACTGCAAGCTCAGAGCGAGCAGGTGCGAAATCCCACGAAGGCATCGTCGCGATGGGGCAGCGCGAAACGGCGCATCTTCGCGTCCCGCACGCGGGGCGGCGTGGCGAACGAGGCGCCGCGCTGCACTCGCGCCTTGCCGAAATTCGGCTCGGCTTCGAAGTCGGTGTTCGCCGTCCACGCATCGGCGCGAAAACCGGCCCAAGGCCGCAGCGTGCCGGCCGTCCATTCGCGCACATCGCCCCAGCAAAAGCCCTGGCGGCCTGCAGTCGATGCGGCGATCTCCCATTCCACTTCGGTCGGCAGCCTTCGCTTGGCCCAGCGCGCATACGCATCGGCCTCCCACCAGCTCACATGCATCACGCCCTGGCTGCCCGACATGCGAGTCGGCCGGCCGAACAGGAACTGCCTCACTGCGCCACCGGCCGAGCCGATCTGCTCCACGTGACGCGGCCCGCGGCGGCCTTCGCCTTGCGCCTGCTTCTGCAGCCACGCCCAGCCTTCGGGGTGCCACAGCTCCTGCCGGTCATAGCCGCTCTCGTCGACGAACTCGATGTACTGCGACCAGTTGACCGGTTGCGCATCGATCTCGAATTCGGGCACCTCCACTTCGTGGGCCCACTTCTCGACGTCGAACATGAAGCCGCCCGGTTGCGCGCCCAGCACCCACACCGTGGCGGGGACCAGCAAAGCATCGCGCGATTGCATGCCCATCGGCAACTCGATCGGCAAGTGCACGCCGAGCGCCTGCGCCACCGCGATCAATTGCTCGCGGCGCAGCTCCTCATGAAAGAGCGCCATGCGATAAAAGTACAGCGCGTCGTCTTCGTCCGGGGTTTTTTCCAGGAGCTCCAGCGTGCTCTCCAGCGTTTCAAGGAGGAACGCGCGAACGTTGTCGACACCCGGCAAGTCGAGTTGCCAGCGCGCGTCGTGCGAGGCCAGCGCCGGGTTGAACCACGCATCGGCTTTCGGCTCGATCGACGCGAGCCGCATCGAATCGGGAGGGCATGCGCTCCCGAGCGCCCGCTGCGGGTTGCGCCCGATCCAGTACTCCGCGAGCCAGGCAATGTGTCCTGCAACCCACAGCGGCAGCTCCGTCGCCTCTTCGCAAGGCACTTGCGCCCCTTCGAAGTGCGCGAGCAGCTGCAATGTGTGGTTTCGCGCATCCATCAGGGCGAGCGATAGACGCTCGCGGCCCGCGCGGCGCATATCATTCGCGGATTCAGGGGGCATCGCATTCAATTCTGGGGTAAACCCGAGACGCGCTCGTCAGGGTTTTCTCAGCGCCTGCGGCGTAGCATTTAGCACTAATCAGAGCAACGAACTTACGGAGACGGCGGTGAAGACACTCCTCAAGCTTTCCATGGGCGTCGACTGGATCAGCGAGCGCCTCGGATACGTCGCCTCCGTCGCCGTGCTGCTCACCGCGCTCATCTCCGCGGGCAATGCGTTCGTGCGCTACATATTCGACATCAGCTCGAACGGCTGGCTCGAGATCCAGTGGTACCTGTTCGCCGCCATCGTGATGTTCGGCGCGCCGGTGGTGCTGCGCCTGAACGAGCACGTGCGCGTCGATTTGATCTACAGCCGCCTCAAGGGCTATGGCCCGGTCTATGTGGACCTGTTCGGCCTGATCTTCTTCCAGTTGCCGGTGATGGCGCTGCTCGCATACCTCTCGTGGCCGCTGCTGGTGAAGATGTACGTGATGCACGAAATGTCGAACAACGCCGGCGGCCTGGTCCGCTGGCCCGCGATGGCGACACTGCCGATCGGCTTCGGGCTGATGGTCCTGCAAGGCCTGTCGGAGATCGTCAAGCGCGTTGCGTACCTGATGCACATCTACGAGATGGACCTGCATTACGAGCGCCCGCTGCAGTAAGGCGAGCAAGTCAAAGAACAAGACAGGAAGCGGGACTCCAACATGCAAATGCAAGATTTCGCGCCGGTGATGTTCGCCGGCCTCGTGTTCATCATGCTGATCGGGTTCCCGGTGGCGTTCTCGCTCGCGGCGCTGGGCCTCGCGAGCGGCCTCTTCGCCATCGAGCAAGGCTGGTTCCCGGCCGCGTTCATGGAGAACCTGCCGCTGAACATCTTCGGCATCCTCTCCAACGACCTGCTGCTCGCCATCCCGTTCTTCACGTTCATGGGCGCGATCCTGGAGAAGTGCGGGTTGGCCGAGGACATGCTCGACTCGATGGGCCAGCTGTTCGGGACGGTGCGCGGGGGCCTGGGCTACTCGGTGATCATCGTGGGCTTCATCCTCGGCGCGATCACGGGCACCGTGGCCGGCCAGGTCATCGCGATGGCGCTGATTTCCATGCCGGTGATGATCCGCTACGGCTACAACATGCGATACACCACGGGCGTGCTCGCCGCGTCGGGCACCATCACGCAACTGGTGCCGCCGTCGCTGGTGCTGATCGTGATGGCCGACCAGCTCGGCCGCTCGGTGGGCGACATGTACAAGGGCGCGTGGGGCCCGTCGATCCTGCAGGTGCTGATCTTCGCGCTCTACACCTTCGCGCTGGGTTTCATCAAGCCGCACTACATCCCCGGCATCCCGAAGGAAGCACGCACGATGACGGGCTTCCAGCTGTGGATGAAGTGCCTGCGCGGCATCATCCCGTCCGCCGTGCTGATCTTCGCCGTCCTCGGCTCGATGGGCGGCCTGCCGTGGATGGACACCGCAATTGCCACGCCGACGGAAGCCGGCGCGATGGGCTGCGTCGGCGCACTGGTCCTCGCCGCGATCCATCGCCGCCTGACGGTGCAGCTGTGCTGGCAAGCGATGCTCGGCACGATGCGCCTTACCGCGATGGTCGTGTTCATCCTCTTCGGCTCGCGCGTGTTCTCGATGGTGTTCCAGGGCGTGGATGGCGCACGCTGGGTCGAGCACATGCTCACGAACCTCCCGGGCGGCCAGGTCGGCTTCCTGATCTTCGTGAACATCTTCATTTTCTTCCTCGCGTTCTTCCTGGACTTCTTCGAGATCGCGTTCATCATCCTGCCGATGCTCGGCCCCGTTGCGGACAAACTGGGCATCGACCTCGTGTGGTTCGGCGTGCTGCTGTGCGTGAACATGCAGACCTCGTTCATGCATCCGCCGTTCGGCTTTGCGCTGTTCTACCTGCGCGGCATCGCCGACACGCTCTACAAGGAAAAGCGCATCGAGAAACCCGTGCTCTCCAACGACATCTACCTCGGCTCGATTCCGTGGGTGATCATGCAGGTGCTGCTCGTGGCGATCGTGATCTTCGTGCCGCAGACGGTCACCGTGTTCCTCGACAAGGAAGCCAAGATCGACATCGACAAGGTCAAGATCGAGATGCCCATCGAGGAACAGGCCACGCCGGCGACGCCCGCGCTGCCCGGTGCGAGCGGCGCCGAAGCAGTGCCGAATCCGGCGCAGGAGCAGAAGGCCGAGGAAGACGAGCAGAAGAAGCTCGACGAGCTCTTCAAGCCGAAGAAGTAGTGGCAGAAACGCCCGTCGAAGCGCTCGGGCCCGAGCCTTTCCGCTTCACGCCGTCCGCGGGGTCCGTCGAGGGCCCCGCTTTCTCGAAGACCTTCCGCATTGCGACCACGCTGTTCGTGCTGAGCCTGGGCTTCTGGCTGGCGCTGGTGTGGCTCGTCGAACATGCGCGCGGCGGCGGGACGTCGCTGCTCGTGTGGTTCTTCTTTGCGTTCGCCATGTGCGTCTTCTTCACGTTCTGGATCCTGAAGAGCCGCACCAGGATCGATTCGAATGCCCTGCATCAGTCCTGGTTCGCCGACAAGCACATGGCGGTCGCGGACCTCGCCACTGTTGGGGTGCTTCGCGTGCGCGGGCTCGAGTGGCTCGTGGCCCCGCGCGTGCATGCGCGCACGCTCATGGGAAAGTTCGCCATCTTCCATGCCGCGGACCCTGCCGTGCTGGCGGAATTCGAACGGTTAGCACGCGAACTGCAAGCCTTTCGTCAGCGTTAGCTCGCTGCCGAATTGGCCTAGTGGTAAGACCCGATGCGGGTGCGGGGGCGTGCTGCCCAAACTGCACCCGCGAATCGCAACCTATGGCCAGTGTCACCATTCATTCCGCCCGCAAAAGTTTCGGCGAAACGCCGGTCCTGCACGGCGTCGACATCGAAATTCCCGACGGCTCCTTCACGGTCCTCGTGGGCCCTTCGGGCTGCGGCAAGTCAACCTTGCTGCGCATGATCGCGGGGCTGGAGCACATCACCGGCGGCGAAATCCGCATCGGCGGCAAAGTCGTCAACGACATGCAGCCGAAGGAGCGCGACATCGCGATGGTCTTCCAGAACTACGCGTTGTATCCGCACATGACCGTGCGCAACAACATGGCGTTCTCGCTGAACCTCGCCAGAATGGAGAAGGCGCAGGTCGACCAGAAGGTCGCCCGCGCCGCCGAGATCCTCGGATTGCAGTCGCTGCTCGACCGCTTCCCGCGCCAGTTGTCGGGCGGGCAGCGCCAGCGCGTGGCGATGGGCCGCGCGATCGTGCGCGACCCGCAGGTGTTTCTCTTCGACGAGCCGCTGTCCAACCTCGACGCGAAGCTGCGCGTCGCGATGCGCAGCGAGATCAAGGAGCTGCACCAGCGCCTGAAGACCACGTCGGTCTACGTCACGCACGACCAGATCGAAGCCATGACGATGGGCGACAAGATCGTGGTGATGCGCGACGGCCGCATCGAACAGACGGGCAGCCCGCTGGAGCTGTACGATCATCCGGCGAACCAGTTCGTCGCGGGCTTCATCGGGTCGCCCGCGATGAATTTCCTGCCGGGTACGGTACGCCGCGCGAATGGCTCGGCGTTCGTCGAGCTGGGCGACGGCGCACGCGTTGCGGCGCCGCCCTCTTCCGCGCAGGACGGCCAGCCCGTCGTTTTCGGCACGCGGCCCGAACATCTTTCGCTGGCCAACGAAGGCGGCATTCCCGCGCAAGTGGTGGTGCTCGAGCCTACGGGCATGGACACCTTCATTGCGTGCCGCCACCACGGCATCGACATCGCCGCGGTGTTCCGCGAGCGCTACGACTTTGCCCCGGGTACCCCCCTGCAGCTGGTCCCGGATCTTTCGCGTTCCCATCTGTTCGATGCGCAAACAGGCCAGCGCATTCTTTAAAAGGAGAGACACCATGAGCGACCTGAACCGCCGTAAATTCCTCGAAGGCTCCGCGACTGTCGCGGCCGCCGCCACGCTGGGCACGGGTGCCACCGTGTTCGCACCCGCTGTGCACGCACAGACCCTCACGTACAAGCCCGAGAAGGGCGCCAAGCTGCGCGTGCTGCGCTGGAGCCGCTTCGTGCAGGGCGACATCGACCAGTACATGAAGAACGTCGCCGCGTTCACCGCGAAGACGGGCATCGAAGTGAAGGTCGACAACGAGAACTGGGAAGACGTCCGTCCGAAGGCGGCCGTGGCCGCGAACACCGGCGCCGGCCCCGACATCATCCTGTCGACCAACGACGATGCGAACCTCTATCCCGACAAGCTGCTCGACCTGACCGACCTCGCGACGTACCTCGACAAGAAGTACGGCGGCTGGTACGACTCGGTGAAGGCCTACGTGCGTCCCGACGGCAAGAAGTACATCGCGCTGGGCCTGGGCTCCGCGGGCTCGATGATGGTGTACCGCCAGAGCATGGTGAAGGCGGCGGGCTTCGATGCTTTCCCGAAGGACACCGATGGCTTCCTGAAAATGTGCCAGGCACTGCATGCCAAGGGCACGCCGCCCGGATTCGCACTGGGCCACGCCACCGGCGACGGCCTGTGGTGCAACTGGCTGATGTGGTCGCACGGCGGCAAGCTGGTCGACGAGAACAACAAGGTCGTCATCAACAGCCCCGACACGCTGAAGTCGCTCGAATACGGCAAGCAGCTGTATGCGACGTTCATCCCCGGCACGCTGTCGTGGCTGGACCCGAGCAACAACAAGGCGTTCCTCGACAGCCAGATCAGCTGCACGAACAACGGCATCTCGATCTACGTGGCCGCGAAGAACTCGACGGACGAGAAGGTGAAGGCGGTCGCGCAGGACATCCAGCACTCGACGTTCCCAGTGGGTCCGGTGGGCCGGCCGACCGAGTCGCACCTGTTCCTCAACCAGATGGTCATGAAGTACACGAAGTACCCGCAGGCTGCCAAGGAGTTCCTGCGCTTCATGATGGAGTCCGAGCAGTTCGACCCGTGGATCCAGGCTTGCGGCGGCTACATCTCGCAGCCGCTGGCCGCCTACGAGAAGAATTCGATCTGGACGTCCGACCCGAAGAACACGCCGTATCGCGACGCCACCAAGAACATGCGTCCCGCCGGCTACGCAGGCCGCCTCGGCTACGCAAGTGCCGGCGCCGGCGCCGACTTCATCGTGGTGGACATGGTCGCCGAGGCGATCAGCGGATCCAAGACGCCGCAGGAAGCAATGGAGCGCGCGCAAAAGCGTGCCGAGCGCTACTACAAGGTCTGAATACGCTGTCATGCCGGACTTGATCCGGCATCGCTGGCGTTCGAATGCCAACGACCCCGGGTCAAGCCCGGGGTGACAGCACCGAAAAATGCTCGAGAAGCTCCAGAACAGCCGCAACGCCCTCGGGCTGCTATTCATGCTGCCCGCAGCGGTGTTGCTGCTGCTTTTCCTCACCTATCCCCTCGGCCTGGGCGTCTGGCTCGGGTTCACCGACACCAAGATCGGCCGCGGCGGCGAGTGGATCGGGCTGGAGAACTACATCTACCTGTGGGGCGATGACGTCACCCGTCTCGCCCTGTTCAATACGCTTTTCTATACCGTCGTCGCGAGCGTCCTGAAGTTCGGCCTCGGCTTGTGGCTGGCGATGCTCCTCAATCGCAACATCCGCTTCAAGACCTTCTTCCGCGCGGTGATCCTGCTGCCGTACATCGTGCCCACCGCGTTGAGCGCGATCGCGTTCTGGTGGATCTACGACCCGCAGTTCTCCATCATCAGCTGGGCGCTGCAGCGCATGGGCCTGATCCACGACTACATCGATTTCCTCGGCGTGCCCTGGCACGCGCGCTGGTCCACCATCGTGGCGAACGTGTGGCGCGGCGTGCCCTTCGTGGCGATCACGCTGCTGGCCGGCCTGCAGACGATCAGCCCGAGCTACTACGAGGCCAGTGCCATCGACGGCGCCACGCCGTGGCAGCAGTTCCGCTTCGTGACGCTGCCGCTGCTCACGCCGATCATCGCGGTGGTGATGACGTTCTCGGTGCTCTTCACGTTCACCGACTTCCAGTTGATCTACGTGCTGACGCGCGGCGGCCCGCTGAATGCAACGCACCTGATGGCAACCCTGAGCTTCCAGCGCGCGATCCCCGGTGGCGCACTGGGCGAGGGCGCGGCGATCGCAATCGCGATGGTGCCCTTCCTGCTCGCCGCCATCCTCTTCAGCTATTTCGGCCTGCAGCGCCGCGCGTGGCAGCAAGGCGCCAAGGACTGACCATGTCCAACCCGAACATCAGCCACATCGAGGGCATGAGCTACCTGGAATCGCCGCTGCGCAAGGCGTTGACCACGTACCTGCCGCTCGGCACATTCGTCTTCGTGCTGCTGTTCCCGTTCTACTGGATGACGATCACGGCGTTCAAGCCGAACAACGAATTGCTGTCACGCGAAGGCAACCCGTTCTGGGTGCACCACCCCACCTTCGACCACATCCACAAGCTCCTGTTCGAAACGGCTTACCCGCAGTGGATGTGGAACACGCTCCTCGTTTCGGTGGTGAGCACGTTCGTGAGCCTGGCGGCATCGGTATTCGCCGCCTACGCCATCGAGCGCCTGCGATTCAATGGCGCCAAGCACGTGGGCCTGGCGATTTTCCTGGCGTACCTGGTGCCGCCTTCGATCCTTTTCATTCCACTGGCAGCCGTGGTGTTCCAGCTGGGCGTGTTCGACAGCCGCCTGGCGCTCATCCTCACGTACCCCACTTTCCTGATCCCGTTCTGCACGTGGCTGCTGATGGGATATTTCCGCAGCATTCCGCTCGAGCTCGAAGAGTGCGCTTTGATCGACGGCGCCACGCGCTGGCAAATCCTCACGCGCATCATCCTGCCCCTGGCGGTGCCGGGCCTGATCAGCGCGGGCATCTTCGCCTTCACGCTGTCGTGGAACGAATTCATCTACGCGCTGACTTTCGTCAGCAGCAGCGAGATCAAGACGGTGCCGGTGGGCGTGATCACGGAGCTGGTGGAAGGCGATGTGTATCACTGGGGCAGCCTGATGGCCGGGGCATTGCTCGGATCGGTTCCGGTGGCTATCATTTATTCATTCTTCGTCGAGTACTACGTTGCAGGCATGACGGGCTCGGTGAAAGAGTGAAATTGCGTTGACGCAGTTTCTCTCTGGTAGTTCGCAGTCAAGGAGGAGAGGGAAATGACGGTCAACGTTGGCGACATCCTGTCGCCCCATTACGACATCGGCACCGTGACGGCATCGTATGTCGTGTCGGTGCTGGGCTCTTACGTCGCGCTGTTCCATGCGCGCTACCTGCTAAGGAGAGACGGCACCCTCAATTGGGCAATGCTCATTGGCGGCGCCGTTGCATTGGGCGGCGTCGGCATCTGGACGATGCACTTCATCGGCATGATGGGCTACGGCCTGCCGGTGCGGGTCGTGTACGAAGGCACGCTCACCTTCCTGTCGCTCGCGGCAGCGGTCGTCATTGCGGGCATTTCGCTGTTCGTGACGGGCGGCCGCAAGAAATTCAGCTGGCCCGGCTGGGCGTTCGGCAGCTTGCTCGCAGGCGCGGGCGTGTGCGTCATGCACTACATGGGCATGTACGCGATGAACCTGCGCGCGAGCATGACGCTCGACATGGCCGTCGTCGCCATCTCGATCGCAATCGCGGTGACGGCAGCAGGGGCCGCGCTGTGGCTCGCCTTCCACGTCGTGAAGAACTCGCACCGCATCCTTGCGGCGCTCGTGATGGGCGTGGCGGTCTGCGCGATGCACTACACCGGCATGGCGTCGGCGCAATTCATCTGCACCGCGCAAGGTCCGCTGCCCGCGTGGTACGTGGCCGGCGCCAACTTGCCGATGCTGGTGATCGTGATGGCGGGCGCGGTGCTCACGCTGCTTTGCTGGAACCTGTTTGGGGTGCTGGCCGACTCGAACAAGGTGCAGCGCAAGACGCAAAAACCCAGGCGCACGATGCAGCAGCCGGTGGCCGAAGCAGTGGCTGCGGCGCGTCGCGCGGCGACGGCGCCGCGCACCGGCGCTGGCGCTGGCAACTAGGGACAATCGTTGATCCGGCCCACATCCCGCTTGCTCGCCTGCATCGCCGCAATTGCGGCGATAGCGGCATCCCATGCCGCCGCAGCAGACGATCCACAGCAAGGGCCGCTGTTCGACGAAATCTCGGCGCTCGACAAGGCGTCCTTCGACGCCTTCAACCGCTGCGCGGACCCCGCGCAATCAGAGCGATACGCGTCGTATTTCGCCCCCGACATCGAGTTCTATCACGACAACGGCGGCGTGACGTGGACGCGCGACGAGATGATGGCCAGTACGCGCAAGTACGCTTGCGGCAATTACACGCGCCAGCTGGTGCCCGGCACCTTGAAGGTCTACCCGGTGAAGGGGTTCGGCGCGATCTCCCAAGGCACGCACGAGTTCTGCCAGACGGCAACCGGCAAGTGCGAAGGAACGGCGGAGTTCGTCATGATCTGGCGCAAGACGGATGGGCGCTGGCTCGTGACGCGCACATTGAGCTATGGGCACCGTCCGGTCGAACGCAAGCCCTGAGTGCGCGCCGCGAACTTCGATGGAAGGAACAACATGAACACAACCAGGATCGTCGCAATCGTCCTCATCGTCGCCGGGGCGCTTGCGCTCGTCTACGGCGGCTTCAGCTACACCAAGGACACAACGGCCGTCAAACTGGGGCCGCTCGAGCTCTCGGTGAAGGAAAAACAAGAGGTCAATGTCCCGATGTGGGCGGGTGTGGCAGCGATTGTTGCCGGAGGGCTGCTGCTCGTCCTCGGCGGCAAGAAGGGCTGACGAGCGGGGCCGTCGTAGTGCGAACTACGTGCGAGCCAGCGTCGGCACCATCACCATCGGCACCATCGCCAACATGTTCCACGCCGGTAGGTAGAACCCCAGGACGACCGCGACGAAGGCGCACGCAGGGAGCGCATACGCGCGCGTCTTCAGCCGCCGCACCATGGAGTCTTCGATCGGATCCGCATGCACGTGCGGCTGGTGCAACAACTCGCGGGTGCGCAACGCACCGAAGATGGTGATGGCCAGCATGTTCGCCGCATAAAGCACCGCAGCCGCCGGGAGGTTGCCGTGCTCGCCGATGACGGACGTTGAAAACGGCATGAGGCTCACGCATGCCAGTTGCAGCATCTCGAGGCGCACCATGTTGCGCGTGAGCGAGTGCACCAGGTGGTACACGCGCACTTGCGACGTCCACAGGATGGCCATCACCCAGAAGCTCAGGCCCCACGTCAGCGCTTTGGGTACCAGCTCGCGAAACGTCGTGACCAACTGTCCGTTCGTCACGTGCTCGCCCAACGTGGCCGGCAACTTCAGGTCCAGCACGAGCAGCGTCAGCGCGATGGCATACACGCCGTCGCTCAGCGCCTCGATCCGCTGCTTGCCGATTTCGCGGACGTGCCGGCCTTCAGTCGTCACTAGATGTCCCTGTTCTTCCCCGCCTTGCCGAACGAGTCACTCTCGTCGTCCACGAGCGGCGCAGCGCGCGAGTAGCGGCTGCTGCTTTCCTTCTCGTAGATGCGCGCGGATTGCGGCATGTCCGGCATCTGGCTGTCGAGTCCCATCATGGAGCTTTCCCATTCGCTCCAGTCGTCCTGCGAATTGCCTTCGCCCGTCACCATCGGCAGGGGCGCGGGGCCGGTGGCACGGAACGCATTTGCGGGCTTGCGCCGCTTCGAAGCACGCGCGCGAGCGATTTCCTCCGCTGTCGGCGCGGCATCACGGCGCAAGAGACGCTTGAACCACTCGAACATGGGTACCGCTCCTCTGACGGGGCGCCGTGCGTGGGCGCCCTCTGTCTTCCCCCAACCGTGCAGATTTTGCGCGGGGCGCGGGCAGCGCACAACAGGCAGTTGCCCGCGCACCACGCGCTCCCCAAGATCCGCCCGGAAGTCATGGCCGTTGACGCGGCGAGGCCCCGGTGCGATAAAGCGCGCCGGAGGGCCCTCATCATGAACAAGAAGTTCTATCTCGCCTGGCTGGTCGTCTTCGTCGTCTGGTTCTTCGGCAGCTACATCGTGCACGGCATGCTCTTGCACGACGACTACATGAAGCTCGCCAACCTGTTCCGCCCACCGGCGGACGCGCAGCCGCTGTTCGCGTTCATGCTGCTGGCGCACGTCATCATGTCCGGCGCGTTCGTTTGGATTTATTCGCGCGGCGCCGAAGACAAGCCGTGGGTCGCGCAAGGCGTGCGCTTCGGCATCGCGGTTGCGCTGCTGATGACGGTGTCGACCTACATGATCTATTACGTGGTGCAGCCGATGCCGGGCGACGTGGTGGTCAAGCAAGTGATCTTCGACAGCATCCTGAACGTCCTGCTCGGCATCGCCGTCGCATTCATGTACCGCACCGGCAAGTAAGCGGGACATGACGCCGCGCGTCACGCTCATCACCCTCGGCGTGGACGACCTGCAGCGTGCGCTGGCGTTCTATCGCGACGGCCTTGGCTGGAAAACCGACGGGATCGTCGGCGAACAGTTCGACAATGGCGCCGTCGTGTTCTTCGAGCTGGCGCAAGGCCTGAAGCTCGCGTTGTGGCCGCGCAAGAGCCTGGCGATCGATTCGGGGCTGCCGCAATCTGCTCGCGCAAGCACGAACTTCGCGCTTGCCCACAACGTCTCCTCGCGTGAGGAAGCGGATGCCGTGATGGCCGAGGCGCTGCGTGCCGGCGCGAAGATCGTCAAGGCGGCGCAGCCCACGTTCTACGGCGGCTATGCGGGCTACTTCCAGGATCCGGACGGCCACTTGTGGGAAGTTGCATGGAATCCGCAAATGCTTCCGCAGGACTGAGCGATGCGCTGAAGCTTTTCAAGCGAGACCAGCCGGTTGGCTGGCCGCTGGTTGCGCTGCTCCTGCTGATGCCTTTCTACGTCGTGATCGGGTGGGAGTTCGTCCCGGGCCAGGTCCAGAACACGCCGGCGACGCCGCTCGATGCGATGTTCGCCCTGTCGCCGCAATGGTCCGTGGTCTATGGGTCGCTCTTCCTCGCGGCGCTGTTGCCGGCGTTCGTGCTGCACGACGCCTTGCTGTTCCGCCGTACCATCCTCGCGTACCTCGTCGTGTGGGTGAGTGCGATTGCGTTCTTCCTTGCTTACCCGACGCTCTGCCCTCGCCCGCTGCGGCTGGAAGGCGACGGCTACTTCGTGTGGCTGTTGCGCGTGATCTACGGCTCGGACCATCGCTACAACTGCTTTCCCTCGCTGCACGTCGCGCAATGCTTCATCGCGGCGTTGGCGTGCCGCATCGTCAATCGCCGCCTTGGCGATGTGCTGCTCGTGTGGGCGGCGCTCGTCGCGCTGTCCACCGTGTTCACCAAGCAGCACTACGTGGCCGATGCGGTCGCGGGCACGGTGCTGGCATTCGTTGCATGTGCGATCATGTTCCGGGACCTGCGATCCGCGTCAATCGCGCCAGTGCTGCGGCAGCTGGCTCCCGCCCTCGCCGCCACCGCATTCGCCGTGTACGCCAGCTTCGTCCTCTTTCTCTGGATGATTTATAAATCCGCATGAGCACTGCCGGATATTCGGGAACGCCGCTTGCCAGCAAGCTCGGGATCAAGGATTCGAGCCGCGTCGCGGCCGTTGGTGCACCGGCGGGCTACGAAGAATTGCTTCAGCCCCTGCCCGCTTCAGTCATTTTCGAGAAACGCCCGGGGACCCGGAGCGACATCGTCCACGTCTTCACGACGAAACGCGCCGAGCTCGCGAAGCTTCTTGCGTCGTGGCGAGAAACGCTCGCGCCCGATGCGGCCGTGTGGGTTTCGTGGCCGAAGAAGGCGTCCAAAGTGCCGACCGACATCACCGAGGACGTCATCCGCGAAGTCGCGCTGCCGCTGGGCTGGGTGGACATCAAGGTCTGCGCGGTGGACGACACCTGGTCCGGCCTGAAGCTCGTCGTGCGCAAGGAACTGCGCAAGTGAGCGTCTTGCGCGAGAATGGGCGGCCATGAATACAGCCGTCATCGTCATCGACATGCAACAGGCGCTGTGCTCCGGGCCCGAAGAGGCCTGGGACATCGAGCGCGTCACCGCCAACGTGAACGACATCGTCACGCACGCACGCACGCTGGGCGTGCCCGTCATCATGATCCAGCACGAGGAGACCAGCGGCCCCCTGCAGTACGGCACCGACGGTTGGCAGATCTTCGAGGCCGTCGCGACGGACCCGACCGACCTGCTCCTGCAGAAGCGCTCGTGCGATTCGTTCCACAACACGCAGCTGCACGCGTTCCTCGAGCGGCATGGGGTGCATCGCCTGGTGATTTGCGGCCTGCAGACGGATTTCTGCGTCGATACCACCGTGCGCCGTGCGCTCAGCCTCGGCTACGACGTGACGCTGGTCGCCGATGCGCACTCCACCATGGACAACGGTGTGCTCACGCCGCCGCTCATCGTCGAGCACCACAACAAGGTGCTGGGCTCGCTGCACAACTTCGGCCCCCGCGTGGAGGTCAAGTCCACGGCCGAAGTGCACCTCGCATCATGAGCCGCGTCCGGGTCGCGGCCTTCGCGGTATCACTCGACGGGTTCGGCGCGGGCCCCGATCAAAGCCTGGAGAACCCGCTGGGCGTGCGGGGCCCGGAGATCTTCGAATGGTTCTTCCCCACCCGCGTGTTCCAGTCGGTTCACGGCAGCAGCGCAGGCGGCGAGACGGGGGTCGACAACACGATGGCCGAAAAGAGTTTCGAGAACGTGGGCGCATGGATCCTCGGGCGCAACATGTTCGGCCCGGTGCGCGGTCCGTGGCCCGATGAAAGCTGGAAAGGCTGGTGGGGCGAGGAGCCGCCGTACCACGTGCCGGCGTTCGTGCTGACGCATCACGCGCGCGAGCCGCTCGAGATGAAGGGCGGCACCACGTTCCACTTCATCACGGGCGGTATCCATGAGGCGCTGGAGAAGGCGAAAGCCGCGGCGGGGAGCAAGGACGTGCGCATCGGTGGCGGCGTGAGCACCGTGCGGCAATATCTCCAGGCCAAGCTCATCGACGAGATGCATCTCGGGATGCGTCCCGTCCTGATGGGAAAGGGAGAGAACCTGTTCGCGGGACTCGACCTCCACGCGCTCGGTTATGAAGGCGTGGAGGCGATCACGGGGGAGCGCGCGACGCACATGATCGTGCGCAAAAAGTAGCTTGTCATTGCGGGCTCGACCCGCAATCCAGCCGGATGCCGGATCAAGCCCGGCATGACAACGGCTTTCAGAACTTCTGCGCCTGCATGAAGCGGTCGAAGCCCATTTCGGTGAAACGGAACCACAGGTTCGCGTCGGCGCGGAACTTCGCCATGTCCGCATAGATCTTGCGGAAGCTCTCGTTCTTCTGCGAGATCTCGGCGTAGACGGCATTCGACTCCTTGAACGCCTGGTTCATCATTTCCGCCGGGAAGGCGCGCAGCTTCGCACCGCCGGCCACGAGCTGCTTCAGCGCGATCGGGTTGCGTGCGTCGTACTTCGCCTGGATGTCGATGTGCGCCACCGACGCGGCAGCCTGCACGATCGCCTTGTTGTCCGCGGATAGCGCGTCCCACGCCTTCTGGTTGATGAAGAAGTCCAGTTCCGCGGACCCTTCCCAGAAGCCCGGGTAGTAGTAGTACGGCGCGACCTTCACAAGACCCAGCTTCTGGTCGTCGTAGGGGCCGACCCATTCGGCCGCATCGATCGTGCCCTTCTCGAGCGCCGGATAGATGTCGCCGCCGGGAATGTTCTGCGGCACGACACCGAGGCGCTCCATCACCTTGCCTGCGAGGCCCGCGATCCGGAACTTCAGGCCCTTCAGGTCCTTGGCGCTCTTGATCTCCTTGCGGAACCAGCCTCCCATCTGCGCGCCGGTGTTGCCGCCCGGGAAGTTCACCATGTTGTACTTGGCGTAGAACTCGCGCATCAGCTTCAGGCCTTCGCCTTCGTACATCCATGCAGTGAGTTGCCGCGAATTCAGCCCGAACGGCACGGCGCAACCCAAAGCGAACGTTTCATCCTTGCCGAAGAAATAATAAGGAGCGGTCTGCGCGCATTCCACCGAGCCTTGCTGCACGGCGTCCACGACGCCGAACGCCGGCATCAGTTCACCCGCGGCATGCGTGGAGATATCGAACTTGCCGCCCGACATCTTCTTCACCGCGTCGGCGAAGACTTGCGCGCCGCCGAAGAGGGTGTCGAGCGATTTGGGGAAGCTCGACGCGAGGCGCCAGCGGATGGCGGCTTGCGCGTGGACGGCCGGCGCGATGCCGGTGGCCAGCACACCGGCGATGCCGGCGTTCTTGATCAGGGTCCTGCGGTCCATGGATGAATGCTCCCGTGTGCTCGTCACAGTTTCTGGCTTTGCATGAAGCGGTCGAAGGTGGCTTCGGTGAAGCGGAACCAGAGGTTCTGGTCGGAACGGAACTTGACGAAGTCCGCATACACCTTACGCCAGTTCTCGTTCTTCGTGCTCAATTCGTCGTAGAGCTGGTTCGATTGCTTGAACGCCTCGGCCATCAGGTCGGCCGGGAAAGGACGCAGCTTCGCGCCGCCCGCGACGAGCTGCTTGAGTGCCGTCGGGTTCTTCACGTCGTACTTCGCTTGCGTCTCGACGTGCGCAAACGCGGCAGCGGCTTCGACGATCGCCTTGTTCTCGGCCGACAGTGCGTCGTAGGCTTTGTGGTTGATGTACAGGTCGAGCTGCAGCCCGCCTTCCCACCAGCCGGGATAGTAGTAGTACGGCGCGACCTTGTTGAAGCCGAGTTTCTGGTCGTCGTACGGACCGATCCACTCGGCCGCATCGATCGTGCCCTTCTCCAATGCCGGGTAGATGTCGCCGCCCGGAATGTTCTGCGGCACGCCGCCCATGCGCTCGAGCACGCGGCCCGCGAAGCCGCCGATGCGCATCTTCAATCCCTTCAGGTCGCGAACCGACTTGATTTCCTTGCGGAACCAGCCGCCCATCTGCGCACCGGTGTTGCCGCACGCGAAGTTCACGATGTTGTATTTGGCGTAGAACTCGCGCATCAGCTTCAGGCCATTTCCCTCGAAGGTCCACGCGCTCATCTGCCGCGAGTTCAGGCCGAAGGGAATCGCTCCCCCGATCGCAAAGGTCTCGTCCTTGCCGAAGAAGTAATACGCCGCCGTGTGCGCCGCGTCGACGGAGCCTTGCTGCACGGCATCGACCACGCCGAACGCCGGTGTGAGTTCGCCCGCCGCATGAACCGACACGTCGAACCTGCCGCCCGAGAGTCCCTTCACTTTCTGCGAGAACACTTCGGCCGCGCCGTAGATGGTGTCCAGCGATTTCGGGAAGCTCGATGCGAGGCGCCAGCGCACGGCGTTCTGCGCGTGCACCGCCGGCGCAGCGCCCGCGGCGAGCACGCCCGCGATGCCCGCGCGCGTGATGAGGGATCGGCGATCCATGGGGTGTCTCCTGCTTTGTTGCCTTGCGCAGGAATGATCGAATGCGCGCGCAGCAACTCGCTGTCAGCGCACTGACGAAGGAGAAAGGAAGTCAGAAAAGAGAAAGGCACTGGACTGCGGATCGACCCCGCAATGACAAAGGCCGCTTTGCAGCGGCCTTTTGTTGTCATGCCGGGCTTGACCCGGCATCCAGCGGCTTTACAGCTTTT
>DATLBJ010000081.1:0-3233 GCA_035526975.1 Ramlibacter sp. | reverse complement strand
TGAGGCAATGCATCCGCTCACGCTGCTGGCCTTCGGCATGTACGGCGAAGTGCTGCCGAACCAGAACGGCGCGCCGGTGCGCATCGTGGTGCCGTGGAAGTACGGATTCAAGAGCGCCAAGAGCATCGCGCGAATCCGCTTTACCCAAGTCGAGCCGCGCACGGCGTGGAACAAGGCCGCGGCCAACGAATACGGCTTCTATTCGAACGTGAACCCCAACGTCGACCATCCCCGCTGGTCGCAGGCGACGGAGCGGCGCATCGGCAACGACGGCGGCATCTTCGCCAAGCGCCTGAAGACGTTGATGTTCAACGGCTACGAGAAACAGGTCGGACAGATGTACGCCGGAATGGATTTGAAGAAATCGTACTGAGCTCGTCCCAACGTTATCTGACCGAATGACACGCCGTGACACGCCGTGACGCGCGGGGTCCGGAACACAATGGGTTCGTTCACATGCTGCGGGGAAGTCGATGTCATTCAGGGAGACACTCAAGCGTTCGGATGCCGTCGTCGGCGTCGTCAAGGACGCGCGCCGGCTGGTCGGCGCCGTCCGGCACAACAACACGATCGGCCGCAACGGCCGGTTGATCCGCCAGTACCTGCAGTCGCACGAAGTCCGCAAGCTGCACATAGGTGCGGGGTACACGATGCTCGACGGCTGGTTGTGCACGGACCTCGAGCCGCGCTTCAACTCGGCGGTCTTCCTCGATGCCACCAAGCCCTTTCCGTTCGAGGACGCCACGTTCGACTATGTGTACAGCGAACACATGATCGAGCACATCCCGTACATCGACGGGATGTTCATGCTCCGGGAGTGCTTCCGCGTCCTCAAGCCCGGCGGAAGCGTGCGCATTGCGACCCCCGACATGAAGGTGCTGCTGAACTTGTACGCAGGGCCCGATGGACCCGTGGCCGAGCAGTACATGCACTGGATCACCGACCGCTTCCTCGAAGGCGTGCACGTCTACAAGCCGCAGTTCGTGATCAACAATGCCTTCACCAATTGGGGCCACCGCTTTCTCTACGATGCCGAGGTGCTCGGCGCGGCGCTGGCCGAAAGCGGCTTCCAGGACGTGCGCAAGGTGACGACGGGACAGTCCACGGAACCCCAGTTGTGCGGGCTCGAATCGCACGGCAAATACATCCAGGACGAGGCCATGGCCGATTTCGAGACCATGGTGTTCGAGGCACGCAAGCCCTGAGGCATGGGCGTTCAAGCGCGCCGCTGTGCCAGCGCCCCAAGGCGCGGCGACTCTCGGGATGTAGACTGCCGCTGTGCGCGCTCTCGTGAAACCGGCCGTGTTCGTGCTTGCGCTGGCGCCGCTCGCGTATCTGCTCTGCGCGGCGCTGACGAACAACCTCGGCGCGAACCCGCAGGAGCACCTGATCCGAGCGCTGGGCGACTGGACGCTGCGTTTCCTGTGCGTCACGCTCGCGATCGCGCCCCTGCGCGTCATCACGGGCACGCCCGCGCTGGCACGCTTCAGCCGCATGTCCGGATTGTTCACGTATTTCTACGCGGTCCTGCACCTGATCGCGTACAGCGTGTTCGACAAGGAGCTGGTGTGGGCCGACATCGCGAAAGACATCGTGAAGCGGCCTTTCATCCTCGTCGGCTTCACCGCCCTCGTGCTGCTCACGCCGATGGCCGCGACCTCGTTCAACCGCGCGGTGAAGTGGCTCGGCGCAAAACGCTGGAAGGCGTTGCACAAGCTGGTGTACGTCGTCGCGTGCCTCGCGGTCCTGCATTTCTTCTGGATGCGCGCGGCGAAGCAAAACTTCACTGAAGTCGCGGTCTATGCCGCGATCCTCGCCACGCTGCTCGGCTGGCGCGTGGTGAATGCGCTCAGGGCGCGAGGCGCTCCAGGCGCATCTGGTCCGCGGCCGTTTCGCGTGCGCGGATGACGAAAGCCTTCTCGCCGTCGACGATGACTTCAGCCGCGCGGCCGCGCGTGTTGTAGTTGCTCGCCATGCTCATGCAGTAGGCGCCCGCGGACAGCACGGCGAGATAGTCACCGTGTTGCGCGGCCAGCTCGCGGTCGTGGCCGATCCAGTCGCCGCTTTCGCACACCGGGCCGACGACGTCGTAAGTTTCCCGGGCGCCGCCCTTGTCGCTTACCGGTTCGATCGCGTGGAACGCCTGGTACATCGCCGGGCGCGGGAGGTCGTTCATTGCGGCATCGATGACGCAGAAGTTCTTGTGCTCGCCGGGCTTGAGGTACAGCACCTGCGTCACGCAGATGCCGGCATTGCCGACGAGCGAGCGGCCCGGTTCGATCATGAATTGCCGCGCGCCGAAACCGCGCGCATCGATGCGCTCGAACAGCTTGCGCCACAACGCATCGGCCGCGGGGGGATCGTCGCCCTTGTACGCGATACCCAGGCCGCCGCCGAAGTCGATGTGATCGAGGGGGATGCCCTCGCGCTCGATCGCCTCGACGAGGTCGAGGATGCGGTCCATCGCGTCGAGGTAAGGCGACTCCTCGGTGATCTGCGACCCGATGTGGCAGTCGATGCCCACCACCTGCAACCCCGCCAGCGCAGCGGCGCGCTTGTACGCGGCGACGGTGCGGTCATGCGCGATGCCGAACTTGTTGCCCTTCAGCCCGGTGGAGATGTACGGATGCGTCTTTGCGTCGACGTCCGGGTTCACGCGGATGCTCACAGGCGCGCGCTTGCCCGACGCGAGCGCAAGCTCGCTCAGCACTTCGAGCTCGGCTTCGCTTTCCACGTTGAAGCAGCCGATGCCGACAACGAGCGCGCGCTTCATCTCCTCGCGCGTCTTGCCCACGCCGGAGAAGATGATGTCGCCCGGCTTCGCCCCGGCGGCCAGGGCACGCTCGAGCTCCCCGCCGGACACGATGTCGAAGCCGCAGCCCGCCTGCGCAAACACCTGCAGGATGCCGAGCGACGGGTTCGCCTTCATCGCGTAGCAGATCCGCGCGTTGCGCCCGGCAAAGCCGCGCTGGTAGGCGGCCAGGGCGGCCAGCATCGATGCCTTCGAATAGACGAAGAGCGGTGTGCCATGTTCGCGCGCCAGATCGGCCACGCCAACGCGTTCGACGAAGAGCTCGTGCTGGTCGAAATGAAAGTGCGGCGCGCCGGGGAGTTTCTTCGTCATGGACGCGGTGCGGGGTTGGCCGTCCCGGTGCCGGTGTTGACCGGCTCGGACGCGGTCACGGCCGGGTTCAATGCCTGCGGCAGCGATGCGCGTGCCGCTCCTACGTCCC
>DATLBJ010000080.1:0-8586 GCA_035526975.1 Ramlibacter sp. | reverse complement strand
ACGTGCAGTGCCCGGTCACGAGCTACGGGTTCAGTGAAGAAGCCCAGGTGCGTGCGGTGAACGTGCGCGCCGACGGGCCGCAGATGAAATTCACCGCGCAGCGGCGCAACGGCGTGACGCTGCCCGATCTCGACGTCACCGTGAATCTTGCGGGCCAGCACAACGTGTTGAACGCGCTCGCGGCAATCGCGATCGCCGTGGAACTCAATGTTCCGGACGCGGCGGTGAAGAAAGCGCTTGCCGAATTCCGAGGCGTGGGCCGGCGCTTCCAGGGATATGGCGACGTGCCGGTGCGCGGCGGCAAAGGCAAGTTCACCGTCATCGAGGACTACGGCCATCACCCCGTCGAAATCGCTGCGACGCTGCGTGCGGCGCGGGGGGCGTTCCCGCAGCGCCGGCTCGTCCTGGCGTTCCAGCCGCACCGCTACACACGCACGCGCGATTGCTTCGAGGATTTCGTCCGGGTGATGGGCGAAGCCGATGCCGTGCTGCTCGGTGAGGTGTATTCCGCGGGCGAGCCGCCCATCGTCGCGGCCGATGGCCGCTCGCTCGCGCGCGCCGTGCGTGTCGCGGGGCTGGTCGAACCGGTTTTCGTCGAGGAGGTTGCACAGATGCCCGAAGCGATCTTCAAGGTGGCGCGGGACGGCGACGTGGTGATGTGCATGGGCGCCGGCTCGATCGGCGGGGTGCCGGCCAGGCTCGTCGAGATGGGAGGCAGTGCATGACTGCCCTTCGACAAGCGCAGGACGACCGGATGGAGTTCGGCAAGGTCGCCGTGCTGATGGGCGGGCGCTCGGCCGAGCGGGAGGTGTCGCTCATGTCGGGCAGCGGCGTGCTCAAGGCGCTGCAGTCGAAGGGCGTGGATGCGCATGCGTTCGACCCCGCCGAGCGCGACCTCGTCGAGCTCAAGCGCAAGAACTTCAAGCGCTGTTTCATCGCGCTGCATGGCCGCTTCGGCGAAGACGGCACCGTGCAAGGCGCGCTCGAGTTGCTCGGCATTCCCTACACGGGATCGGGCGTGATGGCCTCCGCGTTGTCCATCGACAAGGTGATGACCAAGCGCGTCTGGCTTGCCGAAGGAATCCCGACGCCGAAGTTCACGCTGCTCAAGCGCGGCCAGTTCACGCGCGAGCAGGTGCGCGGCGTGCCGGACGATCTTGGCCTGCCATTGATCGTGAAGCCGGCGCGCGAAGGCTCGTCGATCGGCGTGGTGAAGGTCCAGGGCTATTCCGAGATGGCCGGAGCGGTGGAAGCGGCCGCTGCGCACGACCCCGATGTGCTCTGCGAGGAATTCATCTCGGGCGACGAAGTGACCTGCCCGGTGCTGGGCACGGGCGACTCGGCACATGCGCTTCCTGTGATCCGCATCGTCGCGCCCGAAGGCAATTACGACTACCAGAACAAGTACTTCACCGACGACACCAAGTACCTCGTGCCCTGCGGCTTGCCGGAAGGCGAGGAGCAGGCGATCCAGGAACTGGTCCTGAAGGCCTACCGCGTGCTCGGCTGCCGCGGTTGGGGCCGCATCGACGTGATGATCGATGCGAAGACGCGCAAGCCGTCGCTGCTGGAGATCAACACGTCCCCGGGCATGACGGGCCACTCGCTCGTACCGATGTCGGCTCGTGCCGCGGGAATCAGCTACGAGGACCTGTGCGTGATGCTGCTTGCATCGGCGGGGCTGGACATGGAGGTCGCGAAGAAATGACCGCCGCGATGCCCGTGCCCTTCGACGTGAAGCTGATGAACCTCGCGGCGAGCGGGATGTTCGCGATCGGCTTCGCGTTGTTCGTCGCGGCAGGCGCGTGGTGGGCTTTGCGGCATCCCGCGTTCGCCATCGCGGGCATCACCGTGCAGGGCGAGGTCTCGCACAACAGCGTGCCGACGCTGCGCGCGAACGTCACGCCGCATCTGGCGGGCAACTTCTTCACCATCGACCTCGCGGCGGCGCGCAAGGCCTTCGAGAGTGTGCCGTGGGTGCGGCAGGCGGTGGTCAAGCGCGAGTTCCCGAATCGCCTTCGCGTGCAGCTTGAAGAACACCACGCTGTCGCGCTCTGGGGCGGCGAGGGCGATTCGCGCCTGCTCGGCGATCGCGGCGAAGTGTTCGAAGCCAACGTGGGCGACGTGGAACAGGACGACCTGCCGCGGATGGCGGGTCCGGACGACCAGGGAGCACAAGTGCTCGCGATGTACACCGCCGTGAAGAAGCTGTTCGACCCCACGGACCTCGCCGTGCAGCAACTGACGCTCACGCCGCGCGGCAACTGGCAGGTGGAGCTGGACAACGGCGCATCGATCGAGCTGGGCCGCGGCGCGCCGGCCGAAGTCACTGCGCGCACGCAGCGCTTCATCGCGACGGTGACGCAGGTCGCGTCGCGCTATGGGCGCACGACGCAGGCGCTGGTCTCGGCGGACCTGCGCTACGGCGAAGGGTATGCATTGAAGTTGAGGGGCGTCGCCACCACCGGTGGCGACGTGAAGAAATGAACGAGGGGCTTGTCGCTTACACACATGGCTAAGGAATACAAGGACCTGGTCGTCGGCCTGGACATCGGCACCGCGAAGGTGATGGTGGTGGTGGCCGAAGTCATGCCCGGTGGCGAGCTCAAACTCGTCGGCCTCGGGGGCTCCGCGTCGAACGGGCTGAAGCGCGGCGTGGTCGTGAACATCGACGCGACGGTGCAGAGCATCCAGCAGGCGCTGAAAGAGGCCGAGCTGATGGCGGACTGCAAGATCACACGCGTCTACACCGGCATCACGGGCAGCCACATCCGCGGCATCAATTCGAGCGGCATGGTCGCGGTGAAAGACCGCGAAGTAACGCCGACGGATGTCGCACGCGTGGTCGAGACGGCCCGTGCGATCAATATTTCGACCGACCAGCGCCTGCTCCTGGTCGAGCCGCAGGAGTTCGTCATCGACGGCCAGGACGTCAAGGAGCCGATCGGCATGAGCGGCATCCGGCTCGAGGCGAAGGTGCACATCGTCACCGGTGCGCAGAGCGCGGCCGAGAACATCATCAAGTGCGTGCGCCGCTGCGGGCTCGAAGTGGAGCAGCTGCTGCTGAACCCGCTGGCGTCGAGCGTCTCCGTGCTGACCGACGACGAAAAGGAACTTGGCGTGGCTTGCGTCGATGTCGGCGCCGGGACCACGGACGTGGCGATCTTCACGAGCGGTGCGATCCGCCACACGGCGGTGATCCCGATTGCCGGCGACCTGATCACCAGCGACATCGCGATGGCGCTGCGCACGCCGACGAAGGATGCCGAGGACATCAAGGTGGAAAGCGGCTACGCGAAGCAGCTGCTGGCCGACCCCGACCAGCAGGTCGAAGTGCCGGGCCTCGGCGATCGCGGCCCGCGCATGTTGTCGCGCCAGGCCCTTGCTGGCGTGATCGAGCCGCGCGTCGAGGAAATCTTCTCGCTGGTGCAGCAGGTGATCCGCGAGTCGGGATTCGAAGAAGTCCTTTCGTCCGGCATCGTGCTCACGGGCGGCAGCGCGGTGATGCCGGGAATGATCGAACTCGGCGAAGACATCTTCCTGAAGCCGGTGCGCCGCGGCGTGCCGAAGTACCACGGCGCGCTCTCGGACATGGTTGCGCAGCCGCGGGCCGCAACCGTGATGGGCCAGCTCGAAGAAGCGCGCCTGGCACGGGTGCGCGGCCAGAAGGTCGCGCAAAAGAACGGGTCGATGAAGACGGCCTTCGGCCGATTCAAGGATTTCATCGTGGGGAACTTCTGAAATGAAGCACCTCTTTTCCCGGCGACGACGATGTCGATGCACGGGGCCGCCTATGAAGCACTGAGTTCGCACCACAACAAGCAATCTGAAATGGCAACTGCAATTCGATAGGAGCAACAAATGAGTATCGAAATGATCGAAGTCGAGGAATTCCACCAGGGCACGCAGATCAAGGTGATCGGTGTCGGTGGCGGTGGCGGCAACGCGGTCGAGCACATGATCGACCGCAACGTGCAGGGCGTGGAGTTCATCAGCGCCAACACGGATGCGCAGGCGCTGTCGCGCAGCAGCTCGCAAAAACAGATCCAGCTCGGATCGAGCGGGCTCGGCGCGGGCAGCAAGCCCGACAAGGGCCGCGAAGCCGCCGAGGCCGCGGAAGAGGCAATCCGCGACGCCATCAACGGCGCGCACATGCTCTTCATCACGGCCGGCATGGGCGGCGGCACCGGCACGGGCGCAGCCCCGGTGATCGCGCGCATCGCGAAGGAAATGGGAATCCTCACGGTGGGCGTGGTGACCAAGCCCTTCGACTGGGAAGGCGGCCGCCGCATGACGAATGCCGACCACGGCCTGCAGGAACTCGAGGCGAACGTCGATTCGCTGATCGTGGTCCTGAACGAGAAGCTGCTCGAGGTGCTAGGTGACGACGTGACGCAGGACGAGGCGTTCGCGCATGCGAACGACGTGCTGAAGAACGCCGTCGGCGGCATCGCGGAAATCATCAACGTGCCCGGCCACGTCAACGTCGACTTCGAGGATGTTCGCACCGTGATGGGCGAGCCGGGCAAGGCGATGATGGGCACGGCGATCGCCAACGGCCCCGACCGCGCGCGCATCGCCGCGGAGCAGGCGGTGGCTTGCCCGCTGCTCGAGGGCATCGACCTGTCGGGCGCGAAGGGCGTCCTGGTGCTGATCACCGCCGCGAAGGGCAGCCTCAAGCTGTCGGAGTCGAAGCTGGCGATGAATACGATCCGCGCTTATGCGTCGCCGGATGCGCACGTGATCTATGGCACGGCCTACGACGACGAGCTGGGCGAAGACATCCGCGTGACCGTGGTCGCGACGGGCCTGTCGCGCCAGGGCCAGCGCCGCACGGCTCCTCCGCTGCAAGTGCTGCGCACGGGCACGGACAACGTCCCGTTCAACGTTCCGACGGTGAACAACGCCGTCGCGGGGCCGGGCGCGATCGTGACGCGTGAACAGCAGGCCGCGACACAGCAGGCGACGGACTACGGAAACATGGCCGTGCCGAGCGTGTGGCGCACGAACCGCACGCAGGCCGCCGCGAAGGTCGACGCGCTGTCCTCCGGCGGCATGGACGACTTCGAGATCCCCGCCTTCCTGCGCAAGCAGGCTGACTGATCGAATTCAAGAGTGTTCTCCAAGGGGAGTGCTTCGGGGTGGTCTCGCGCAAGCGGGCCACCCGTTTTTCTCTTTCGCCCCTTTACCTTGCCTTATCACGGTCATTACATCTGCCGATCATGCTGATGAGCCCCCGCACTTAAAATTGCACCCATGCTTCACCAGCGCACGCTCAAGACCCTTGTCCGCGCCGTCGGCGTCGGGCTTCACAGCGGGCAGCGCGTGGAGCTCACGCTGCGGCCCGCCCAGCCCGACACGGGCATCGTGTTCCGGCGCGTGGACCTGCCGATCCCGGTCGATATCCCGGTCTCCGCCTATGCGGTGACGGATACGCGGCTGGCCTCGACCATTTCCAACGGCAACGTGAAGGTCCTGACCGTCGAACACCTGATGTCCGCCTGCGCGGGCCTGGGCCTCGACAACCTGTACATCGACATCACCGGCGAGGAAGTGCCCATCCTCGACGGCTCCTCGGCTTCGTTCGTCTTCCTGCTGCAAAGCGCGGGCGTGGAGTTGCAGAATGTCCCGCGCCGCTTCGTGCGCGTGCTGAAAACGGTGGAAGTGCGCGAGGGCGACGGCGACAACGTGAAGTGGGTCAGGCTCGAGCCCTACCACGGCTACAAGCTCACGTTCGAGATCGAATTCAACCATCGCGTGGTCAGTTCCACCGGCCAGCGCGTGGAGTTCGACCTGGGCACCGGCAACTACGCTCGCGACATCGCCCGCGCCCGGACGTTCGGCTTCACACGCGACGTCGAGATGATGCGCTCCAAGGGCCTGAGCCTCGGCGGCGGCATGGACAACGCGATCGTCGTCGACGACTACCGCGTGCTCAACAGCGAAGGGCTGCGTTATGACGACGAGTTCGTCAAGCACAAGATGCTCGACGCGATGGGCGACCTCTACCTCGTCGGCAAGCCCATGCTCGCCTCGTACAGCGCATTCCGCTCGGGCCACGCGCTGAACAACAAGCTGCTGCGCGAACTGCTCGCGCAACCCGGCGCTTTCGAGATCGTCACCTTCGACGACGAGAAGCTTGCTCCCGTGGGCTTCGCGCAGCCCGCGCGCGCCTGGTAACCGGGCGCCGATGGCGGTCTTTCGCTTCCTGATGCTGCTGTTGCTGGTGGCGTCGGCGGTGTCGTTCGTGCTCTACGCCGTGACCGGCCAGGCGCGCTATCGCAAGATCGGGCTGCGTGTGCTGGTCAGCGCGCTGGCCGCCGGGTTCGTCTTTTTCGCGGTGCTGATCGTCGAACGCCTGTTCGAGTGACCGCAAGTCAGTAGTTCCGGCCGCCGCGATACATTCCGCTCGTCTTGCGCGACACCGATGCTGCAGTGGACAGCCGGTCACGCGAAGCGCCGACATGCGCGTGGGTGATCGCAAGGCCAAGCGCATCCGCCGCGTCCTTGCCTGGCAGGCCGGGCAGCTTCAACAGCCGCTTGACCATCTCCTGCACCTGCGCCTTGGCCGCCTTGCCGTGCCCGGCGACGGCCTGCTTCATTTGCAGCGCCGTGTATTCGGCCACGGTGAGGTTGCATGACACCAACGCGGTGACGCACGCACCGCGCGCCTGACCGAGCAACAGCGTGGCTTGCGGGTTGACGTTGACGAAGACGATCTCGACGGCGGCGGCATCGGGTTCGTAGCGCGATTTCACTTCGGCGATGCCGTCGAAGAGCACCTTCAGGCGGGCGGGCAAGTCGCCGCGCTCCAGGTGCGTCGTCGTGATCGTGCCGCTGGCGACGTACTGCAGCGAATGCCCTTCGACATCGATCACGCCGAAACCGGTGGTCTGCAGGCCGGGGTCGATGCCGAGGATTCTCACCACGTCATTACACCCCGAAATACCAGCGGACCGAATGGAAAAAGATCGGCGCGGCAAAGCAGAGGGCATCGACCCGATCGAGCAGCCCGTTCGCGCCGGTGACGGACAGCTCCTTCGCGCCCCAGGCTGTGACCCCGCGATCGCGCTTGAGCGCCTTCATCACGAGATGGCCCATGGATCCTGCGACACACGCGATGAACGCAAGGGCCACGGCCTGCCATGCGCGGAACGGCGTGATGAACGAGAACAGCGCACCGACGATGCTCCCCAGCAGCATGCCGAGCAGCCAGGAGAACCAGTTGAAGCTGCTGCTCACCGTGGGAATGCTCGGCTCGCGCTTGAGCTGGCGCGTCAGCAGATGCTGCACCAGCATGCACGACTGCACCACGATCGCAAGGAAGAACACCATGAACGCGCCCTTGCCTTCGTAATCCCGGAACTCCAGCAGCATCAGCGCAGGCACATGCGAGAGGCCGTAAATGCATACGACGATGCCCCACTGGAGCTTCGCATTGCGCTCGAGGAAACGCTGCGTGTCCCCGCCGAGTGCGCTTGCGACGGGAATCGCGAGGAAGACGTACACCGGGATGAACACCGTGAACAGGTCGAAGTGCCTCGTCGCCACCAGCCAGTACTGGATCGGCAGCACGATGAAGAACGCAAGGACCAGGCTGCGATGGTCGCCGCGCCGCGTCGGCGAGAGGGTGATGAACTCGCGCAGCGCGAAGAACGAGATGATCGCGAACAGCAAATTCGCGACGGCGACCCCTGCGGCCCACGCAATCCAGAACACGACGACCAGGAGCCACGACGTCCCCAGCAGCTGCCGGAAATCCTTCAGCTCCTTGTTTCCCTGGCGGCGGAACGTGAGCAGGAAAGCCGTCACGCTAGCAACGGTGAGGATGCCGAAGACGATGATGAACAGTGCGGCGACCTGCTGCGTGGGCGTGAGGCTGCGCAGGAACGCGCTCATATGTCCCTCAGCCCGATGACCGCCTCACGCGCGCGGTCGAGGAAGTGCCGGCGCTCTTCGCCCGGCTGGAGTTCGACCGGCGCGCCGAAAGTCACCGAGCACAGGATGGGGACGGGCACGACTTCGCCCTTGGGCATGACGCGCTGGATGTTGTCGATCCATGCAGGCACCAGCACGACATGCGGAAACTTCAGCGCGAGGTTGTACAGGCCCGCCTTGAACGGTTGCGGCTCCTCCGCGTTGCCGCGCGTGCCTTCGGGAAAGATGATCAGCGAGTCGCCGTGCTCGAGCGCTTCGATGAGCGGCTGCAAAGGGTCTTCGCCCTCCCTGCGCTCGCGTTCGACATACACCGCATTGAACACGGCCGTCGTGATCCATTGCTTGAAGCTCGATTTCGTCCAGTAGTCCTTCGCGGCGATCGGGCGCGTGATCGACCGCAGTTCCTCCGGCAACGCCGCCCAGATCATCACGAGGTCGGCATGGCTCTGGTGGTTGGCGAAGTAGATGCGCTGTTCGGCCTTGGGCGGGCAGCCGTACCAGCGCGCTTGCGCACCGGTGAGCGCTCGCACGATTCCGAGCAGGACGAGGCCCATGGCCGTCGCGGCGTACTTGCGCGCGCTCACGGCAGTTCGGCGCCGCGCATGCGGGCGGCGATGGTCGACGCACGCGCGGACAGGTAGCCCGAAT
>DATLBJ010000079.1:0-2705 GCA_035526975.1 Ramlibacter sp. | reverse complement strand
TTCCGAGGATCAGCGGGTCCAGAGCGTCTGCGCGCTGCTACCTTGTGCGGAGGGCTCGCCCGGCGAGCCCGTGGTTCGATGCGGCGCGATCAATTTCCCTGGCCGGCTTGACGGCGTGAGCAGCTAATGCCAAAGTTGCCTCTGGCGCTGGCCTGGCGCCTCACCTCGACCTGGCCCTCCTCCGCAGGGCTGCTCATCGAGGCAAAGGGGTTCACATCCCCGGGCTTTTACGGTGGAGTACTCCGAAGCACCTTATGGCCGTTCCGTCGGAACGGCCCAACGCTTCGATGAGCACCGCGGCTGTTCAGCACCAGTACTGCTGAACGCTCCACTGAAGTGGGTTCTTCCGGTCTCATGACCAGCAGGCGGGGGCTGGGGGTCGTGTGGCCAGCGAAGGATCCGTCATGACTCGTGAACGCGCCCTCAAGCAAACCATCCGTGCCCGCGCCGCGAAAACCGGTGAACGATACACCGCTGCGCGCCGCCACATTCTTCGGGACTTAAATCAAAGCGCCTCGAGTGCGCCAGCGGCACTTCAAGCACCCAAAGCACTTCAGGCACCCCAGGCACCTCTGGCACCCCAGGCACCCTTAAAGGGCGGGCTGTCCGACGCCAAGTCGGTCGAGAAGACCGGCCACGACCTCGCGCACTGGTTCGACGTCATGGACCGCTTCGGCGGCGTCGACAAAGGCCACACCGCGCTCACGACACATTTGTACGAGAAGTTCGACGTGCCCGGCTGGTACTGCCAGGGCATTGTCGTGGCCTACGAACGCGCGCGCGGCAAGCGCGTGATCAATCAGCGTTGCGATGGCGCGTTCGAGGTATCGGTGTCGAAGGTGATCGCCGCAACAACGCCGGCGCTCGTCAAGGCGTTGGGTGATGCGAAGCAGCGCAAGAAGTGGAGTGCGAGTGCGGATGCATCACTCGTCAACGCGCTCGAAGCCGGGTTGAAGGATCCGAAATCCAAAGGCTTCATTACGCGGCCCGACGGCCAGGCGCGTTATCGATTCAAGTGGGACGGCACGACCGTGCAGTTCAACCTGTATCCGAAAGGGCCGGGCAAGACATCGATCGTGGCGCAGCAGATGAAGCTCGAGAGCGCCGCGGCGGTCGGGAAGTATCGCGCGTTGTGGAAAGCAGCGTTCGCCGCGATTGAAAAAACAACGGCGGCACCGGCGAAGAAGTAGCCGGCGCCGCCGCGAATGAACGGGGGCGGGATTAGTAGCGTCGAACCGCGCTGGTCCCGTAACCTCTCAACTGGCGATAGGCCTGGTCGTAGCCTGCCTCGAAGCCCTCACGATACGTGAGCTTGTAGCTGTCGCGCGTGCCATAGCGGTTGTTGTAACCGCGATCGCCGCTGCGATACCAGCCGTGCCGGACCGGATCGTACGAATCGCGATCGCCGGCGTCCTCGCGGCCCTTCTCGAGACCATCACGATAACCGTTGTCGAACGCCACGCTGTTGTTGCCGTAGCGGCCATTCGTCGCCGGATACGTGTTGCCGTAGCTGCGATCGTTCGGATTCGTGTTGCCGTAACCGCGATCGCGATAGCGCTGATCGTTGTTGCGATTGCCGTAGTTGCTGTCACCGTAAATGACGCGCGCATTGCGATTGCGCGACGCGAGCCGCTCGGCCTGATCGCAACTGGTCGCGCGCGGCTGCCTTCCCGGCGGAAGGTTGTCGTACCACACGCGGCACATGCCCGCGGGCGGCATCTGCCCCGGCGGGACACCCTGGTTCCGGCCGTTGCGCCCGTTGCCCTGCGCTTCAGACGAACCGGCCATCACCCCAAGCAGAATTAAACTTATTGCTGCCGTACGCATTGTTGTTGCCTCCGCCCATTGCTAACGCAAGAAGCGCACCAGCGATTTCGCAGCCTGTAGGAGACAGAATGCTGTTAAAAGACCGCCTCGGCCGGACAGTGCACCCGGTCGACTCCGGCCGCGATGTATTGCTAACCTGCACCGCATGAAGGCGCACGAGTGTTACCACTGCAAGCAGTGGGTTGAAGCAGGCCAGGCGCACGATTGCTGGACGACGACCGAGTCGGCGTTGACGAAGGATTTGTCCGAGGATCTGCAGGACGCCTACCAGCGCGTGCGCGAAGCCGCGAGTGAATTCGGCGAGCAGCGCATTTATGCGTCGGGCAGCTGCATCATGTTCTCGCGGACGTCGTGCTACTTCTTCGTGCGTCCGAAGCGGAATTGGCTCGAGCTTGCGGTGTTCCTGCCGCACGCCGTGAAGTCGGCGCTGCTGAAACGCGTTGAGCCGAAGTCGAAGGTCAAGACCGCCAACATCTTCCGCATCACGCATCGCGACGAAGTTGAAGCGCCGCTGACCGGGTGGCTGCGCGAAGCCTACGACTTCGAGCCGCTCGCAAAGACGGCCGCGAAAGCAACAGTTGGGGCCAGCCCCCGTGTGCCTCGGCAGCGCGCGAAAGCGACAGGTGGGGCCAGCCCCCGGATGCCGCCGAAGCGTACAGTTGGGGCCAGCCCCCGAAAGAAAACCACGAAGAAAGCGCGCAAACGCTGAGAACCGGCCCGGTGTGACCGCGCGAGGGGGCCGGCCTCAAGGGGCGGCCCACATCACCATGGATCCGCTGTCGTCGACGTGGTCGACTGATAATGGGGCGATGAAGTACCTGTGCCTGGTCTACCTCGAGCCGGAGAAATTCACGGCGGTTCCGGATCGTGAATGCTTC
>DATLBJ010000078.1:0-7969 GCA_035526975.1 Ramlibacter sp. | reverse complement strand
GGCGAATGCGACCTGCGGTGCAGCCAAAGACCGAGCAGCCTCGAGAACAGTCCGGAATCTGGGGAATCCTGCAGCGGCTACGCGATCTCTGAACCGGCCTTACTTCTTACCTGCCCTTCGAGCCGGCCTTCTTGAACACCTTCGTGCGGGGAGAAGCCTCCCACGCGCCCTTGCCCTTCTTGCCTGCTGCCGGCTGCACCTTCAGCTGGATGCCTGAGAGATGCTCCATCCCGGTCGGTCCGGAGAGCGCGGAGCCCGACACGATATCGGCCTCGTAGCCACCCGAGAAGAAAGCTCTGCCCTTCAGCTCGTAATCGGAAGCTTTCGCCCCAGTGAGGGCAAACGTGACGCCGACGAGTCGCTTGGCAGCGTTGCGTGTGCCGCAGAAGTGCCCTGTCGAGACGGTTTTCGTCGGGCCCGCACCTTCGACTTTCGCCGTGTATGTGAGGTCGAGCCCTTGGGGCTTGTCGGGCCAGACCAACTGGAAGCCTTCGAGGCGCAGGGCGTTCGCGGGATTGCCGAGCGTTTCGCCTTCACGGGCAAGCACGTCACCAGTGCGTTCGACATGGCCGATCAGCGTGAGCCCCTTCTTCGGCACTTCAATCGCCTTCGGCGCGGCCTCATCACCGTCGATCCGGATCTTGTCGACCTTCAGCGCGGGCACGGCCACGCCGGCCTTGTCGAGATATGCGGTAACGAGTATGTCCACCGGCGCATTGAGGACCTGCATCACGATGCAGTCCGTGCCGTCGCGCAGCAGACTGCCGTCGGTACCGGGCGTGTACAGCGCCTGGATCTGCCCGTTGTGCTTTGCATTCACTGCAGCACGTGAGATCGACAACGCCGGCATGCCCGTTTGCGGATGCCGCATGATGTACATGCCGGGTTGCAGCGTAATGATGGAGTTTGCAAGTTCCATGGATCGTTTTCCTCTTCCTGTTTCGTATTCTCGTTGGTTCGATGGGCGTTGCTAGAGCACGTCCGCGATCAGCTTCTTTTGCAGTTTCAGGCAGTGCTGCAGTTCCACGTCCTGCAGCTTGACCGGCTTGCGCGCGGCCGGCTTGCGAGACAGGCCTTCGACGATGGCGTCAGCATAAGCAGCCTTGTCGAAAAATCCCACAGTATTGGTCCCGAGGCGGTCGGAGAATTCGCGCACCGGGGGCGTGTCCGAGGCGATGACTTTCAGCCCACTTGCGGCCGCTTCCAGGTATGACCACGAAAGCACGAACGGGGACGTCCAGTAGGCGTGGACCCGGCTGGTGTTCAACATGCCCAGGTAGGCCTGGTAAGGCACCTTGCCAAGGAAGTGAACGCGGCTCAAGTCGAGGTCCTTGCCGACCTCGGCGAGCATGCGATCGCGCCACGTCCCGCCGCCGGGTGCGGCATAACCGTAGCCGCGGTCGTCGCCGCCCGCGATGAGGACACGCGCCTTCGGCCGGCGCTTGAGCACTTCGGGCAGTGTGCGCATCAATATATGGAAGCCGCGGATCGGCTCGAGGTTGCGCGACACGTACGTGAGCACCTCGTCGCCCGCCTTGACCTTGACCACGCCTTCTTTCGTCTGCAGTGTCATGGCCGCCTTGGGGTCGGGCTTCACGCGGTCGAAGTCGATGCCGTCGTGGATGACGGAGATTCGCTCCTGGGCCCAGGCCGGGTAGGTGCTTCGTTGCCATTGCGTCGGCGAGATCGCGGCATCGGCGATTTCCATCGACAGCAGGTTGGTGGCGTTCTTCAGGCGCAGTGCGCAGCGGTGCTCGAAGTTGAGCGGCGGGTCTTCCGGATCGAAGCCGACGTCCTGGCCTTCGATGGCGTAGTAGTACTCGCAGTAGATCACCAGCTTTGCTTGCGGGAAGACGTCCTTCATGAACAGCGCCTCGCCCCATCCGGGGTGCGCAATGATCACGTCGGGTTCGAAGCCTTCGTGCTTCAGCTGCATCGCGGCTGCCGCGCACGCCTCCGCACGCAGCACCTTTGACTCCTCGTCGCGCAGCAGCGGATGCGCTTCCGGCACAGGGCGGCGCAGCAGGGAATAGTGACGCATTTCCACGCCGGCGGGCGCGGGGTTCTTGTCCATCGCCAGCGCAACCACCCTGTTTTTCTTGTCGCGAGCCAGGTTGGCGGAAAGCTGGCCGAACTGCCCGGGAAAGCTCTGGTGGATGAAGAGGACTTTCATTTCAGCACGGGAGCAAGTTGTTCGAAGATGTCTTCTGCGGTCTGCGGCATGGTTGCCACAGCCCACAGGTCCCATCGCGTGCCTTCGTGCACCCGCACTTCGGCAAACCCGGCGTCGATGAGCGCCTGGCCCAGCGTGCGGGCCGTGAAGCCCGTGCGGTGCGCCATGTACAGGTTGCCGGCCGCCATCGAGGGCTGGTGGCCGAACACGACGTCCAGCGGGCTGATCGGCCCGGAGGGCGAGACGTACAGGGGCTCCGTCAGGCGGTCGTCCGCGATGGCGCGGGCTACGGCGCGCAGGTCGGGCAGTGTAATCAGTGCGAACCCGTCGGCTTTCAGCACGCGCCGGAATTCCGCAAGCACTTTGGGGACCTCGAATGAATTGACATGCTCGAGGTTGTGCGACGACCAGATCGCATCGACGCTCGCGGGGGCGATCGCGTTCATGTCGGTGATCGTGCCCACCACATCGGGCTTCACGGCGGGGTCGATGTCCATGCGGACCTCGAGCCATTCGGGCGCCTGGAAGATCACGGGCAGGCGCTCGCGCGCGGCCATGCCGCAGCCTACGTGGAGCAGCCGCCGGCGGTTGTCGGTCTCAGGTGTCGTTTCCATCGGGTAGGGTTGCGCTGCGCGGTTGCCTGTCGCGTGGCGGCAGCGCGAGGCCGCCGAACGCCTGGCTCTGCGGATCCAGGTTCAAGGATGGATGGTAAGCGGGATCGCGAAGCAGGGCGCTGCCCCAGCGTTTGCGCAGGTTCTCCAGCTCGCGTTGTGCACGCGCTCGTTGTGCCGGTGCATCTTCCTTGCCGCGGCTCGCGGATTCGGCGTGAAGCAGTCGGGCGAACGGCGTCCACACGATCGTTTGCCCGCGTGCGCGGAATTTCAGGCACAGGTCCACGTCGTTGAACGTGACCGGGAACGCGGTTTCGTCCATGCCGCCGACGGACACGTAATCCTTCTTTCTGAAGAACATGCACGCCGCGGTGACCGCACTGACCTGCTGCGCGAGGCGGTTGCGGCCGTGGTCGCCCCAATCCTCGTCGGCGAGCTGGTTGCCGTAGTGCCCTGCGGCGTTGCCCACCCCGAGCACCACGCCGCCGTGTTGCACCATGCCGTTCGGCCACACGAGCTTGGCGCCGACAGCGCCGACCCCCGGGCGCAGCAGCTGGCCCACGATTTCATCGAGCCAGCCGTCATGCAGCGCTTCGATGTCGTTGTTGATGAGGCCGATGATCTCGCCCTGGGCCTCGTGCACGGCTCGATTGTTCATCTGCGAGAAATTGAACGGGCCCGGATGTTCGATCACGCGGATGCCCGACTTCCTTGCGGCTTGCAGGAAAGTGTGAGTTGCGGGTTCGACCGAATCGTTGTCGACGACGGTGATCTCCAGCAGCCCGGCCCACTTCGTATGCGTGCGGATCGATTCGACGCAGCGCTCGAGCATTTCGGCGCGATCGCGTGTGGGGACGATCAGCGAGACGCGAGTCTTTTCCTCCACGGCCGTGAGTGGGCGAACGATGCGCCGCGGCAGGAAGAGCGGATCAGCCCCCGAGGCGGTGTCAAGACGGCTGTTTGGATCGACACGTTGCAATGCAGCGGACGCCGCGCGCTTGCGCTGCTGTTTTTCCTTGTCTGAGGGCGCTGAATTCCACACGTACAAAGCGCGAGGCACATGGGCAATCGCATCAGCACCGCCCACGCTCGCAGCCGCAAGCCAATGCCAGGCGAGATCCGAGGGCTCCGGGTTGCCGTCCTTCGGTGTGTAGCGCGCAGCGAATGGCAAGCGCACCAGCATCAGCTCCAGCGGGTAGTCCGTCGCGAAGGCGTAGTCTGCGTTCCATGCGGGCTTGAACCACGGCCGGCCTTCGAACTCACTGTCGGTGTACGCGACGACGGTGTTCGCGTCGGCGAATGCCTCCAGTGCCGTGGCCAGCGCGTGTTCGCGCAAGGTGTCACCCGCGCGGATGAAACCGATCACGTCGCACTTCGAAGCAAGCGCGTCACGCGCACTCGCGAACACTTCGGCCTTGGCGCCTTGCTGCGCGTCGATCGATGCTTTCGTCGCATCGCGCCCCTCTTGCCCGGTGATCACGAGCGCAGTACGCAACTTCGTGGGCGGCACACCTTGCGGCATTTCGAACTCCGCGCGCCAGGCCGCGTAGTACGCCATCCCGAGGCTGCGGGGCAACACACGCTCGTACGAATCCAGCACCGCGTCGAGGATGTCGTTGCGGCCTTTCAACAGCGAACGCGCGCCGTTCAGGAAGCAGCACACCGTCAAGGGGCTGCCATTCAGCGCGTTGCCGGTTTCGTCGACGACCCGCACCAGGTGCACGCGCCCATCGGCGAGTTCAGGCGGCAGGTCCAGCACGAAGCCATCGCGCTCGACACCGAAGTGCCGCGTGGCCGCATGGGTGAGGCCCGCCTTCGCGGTGGCGACCTTCCGGCTGCCGACGTACGCGGTGACTGTCGCGCCGCCCGGTTGGGTGTCGCCCGGCTTGCACCAGCCGTGCAGGCGCAGGCTGCCGTCCCCAAACACCAGGTTGCCTGCGGCGGGAGGCGGTGCCTTGGGATTGAAAAGCGTGACGCGGCCCGGCAGCGCGTGCCGCGTGTTGGCCACGCTGGCTGTCAGCGTGCCGGTCGAGTCCGCGGCGAACACCCGCAGGTCGGCGACGAAGCCGTGGCACACATCCACGGCGTTGCCGGCGAGCTTCTCGAAGCGGGGAAGCAGATCGATGCGCGCCACGTCGGCGGTGACAATGCCGACCGGCTGCCCTTCGAGGCTGATGTCGATCACCACGCGCGAGCCGGGCTCCTGCGTATCGATGCACCATCCGTACAGCAGGCCGGACTCGAGACCCTCGAGTTCGCCCTGCCACCGCTTGTCTGTCGCTTTGGCCATCGTCACGCGGGCCCATCGCAGCCCGCGAGGCTCGCGAGCACGTGATCGGGCAGGACTTCCTCGCGGTTGCCGGCCGGCGGAATCACGTCCACCACGCCGGTGTGCCGCAACGCTTCGCTCGCAAAGCCGAACACCAGCAGGCGCGTCTTCGCGTCCTCGCTTTCACTAGCCAGGCGGCGCGCGAGCGCGAGCACTTCCGCTTCTTTCCCGCCGCCGGCATCCAGATCCCAGACCGCGATGCGGCGGTATTCGCTCTTGAGTGCGGCCCGCGGATCGATTCGCGGCTTGACGGCATCGCGCGTGCCCGGCCAGGTGGCCCCAGCAGCAGCGATGGCGTGCAGCAACTTGCGCCGGGGCTCGCCGAGCGGATCGGTTCGCAGGAAGCCGATGTACTCGTCGTTGTAATGTGGGTAACGGGCGCTGATCACAGCCTGATTCTGGCGCACTCGCAGCTGCTTCTCCGGTCCGAACGAAGCACTGCCTTCATGTACGACGAAGACGCCCGTGGCGAGCATGTGGCGAAAGCCCGCGGCCCGCGCGCGCAGGCACCAATCCACTTCCTCCAGATAGCCCCGAGTCATCGCTGCACCGTCGAGGCCCCCGATCCCGTCGAGCACCTTGCGGCGCATCAGCATCGCGAATCCGATCGTCGTCGGCACTTGCATGTCGGCGGTCTCACCCGCTGCGTGCAGGCGCGCGGCCGCCGAGTCGATCACCGCAAGGTCCTCTTCGCTGCAATGCGTCTCGACCTGGCGGGGGGCGAGGCTTCCGATTTCCGCATTGTTCGACCACGGCATGACCGATGCGACATCCGGCGCAGACCCAAGCGCGGCGTGCAGGCGGTCGATCCAGTTGCCGTGGACCAGCGTGTCCGAGTTGAGCATCAGCGCGTCGCGCCGGCCGTGGCGCAGCGCGCGGTTCACGCTCTCGATGAAGCCGAGGTTGAACTCGTTGTGCAGCAGTTCGATGTGTCCCGCTGCGGCCAGCGATTCGAGCCAGAGCACGAGGGCGGGCTCCGGGCTGGCGTCGTTGACGACGATCACGCGAGCCGGCGTGCGGTTGTGGGGCAAGGAGTCCAGCAAGCTGCGCAAGCATGCTTTCACGCCTTGCGCATTTCGATAGACAGGGACGATGACGTCCACGCCGGGCTCGATCGCGCCCGGCTGCGGGATGCTTGCGGGTTCGTCGAACGAAATGGGCGAGCCCTGCAGCAAGGGGCCGTTCTCGAACGCGATCGAATACACACCGGACGTATTCGAGGGCTCGATCCTCAAGTGAGCCCCTTCCGGAACCTCATGCACTTCGCGCGACGCTTCGGTGGCCACGACGACCCGCATCCGTGCTGAGTTGCCATCGAGACAGAAGCAACGGATTTCGATCGCCTTGCCGTCGCGCCAGCACGCACCAGCCTTGCGCAATCCTGCCCGTGTGAGCATGTCCAACAGCGTTGCCTCGGTCCCGGCTTTACTGCGGCCCGGGAGGAAGGTCATTCCCTGTTCGGCAACGCGACGCTGCCCGTCCGTCTTCAGCCACGCGGCCAGCATTGCGTCTTGAAGGTCGGCGTTCAGGGGATCGCGCGCCCAGGCTGCCGTCCACGCGCGGGGCGCCATAGTGGGGCGGCACGCTTCCAGGACTTTCGCGCGCAAGACTGCGGGCGCGGCTTGGCCACGGAACGTCCGGCAAACGGATTCGGCCGTAACCAGTGCGTCGGCGAAGCGTCCATGGCGAAAATCGTCGCTTGCCTGCGCCAGCAAGGCCTCGGCGCGGCGCGAAGGAACCATGCACGCAAAGAAAAAGGGGGCCGAAACCCCCTTTGATCGCGGCATTTGCCGACCTTACACGATGTCGTGGACGATGGTCACCGAGCCGACGACAGTTGCTTCGGTGTGGAGCGTGCCGTCGATGTTGCGGGCGGCGATGTCCGCAAAACTCGACATAAGCTGGGCGCGGGTGGCGCCGTGCTCAAGCGCTGCCGTCCAGTAAGCCAAGCCGTCCGCTTCAGGAGTGCGACCAAACGTATGCAAATACAGGCCGGTAATGAAGTCCGTGTTGCTGAGCGCTGCCACCGGGTTGAACTCGGAAGAGTGCGTGAAGTCAACGGCAATCTGCGCGAGCGACTCTCCAGCAGAAGCTTTGTCAAACCAGTATTGCAGACCGCCGGCCTCAGCAGTCCGGCCAAAGGTGGTTTCGTACAGCGTAGCGATGGCGGCCTGTTCAGTGTTCTCGGCGAAGACTAGGGCTTTCCCGGCGTCAAGCTGGACGTACTGGATCTTCGTGATGTCAGTCGTTTTGGCGTCAGCGTTGTGTGTGACGATCGCGTGGCCGTTGTCGATCGAAACGGTGTAATCGCTCGCGTTGCCCCCCAGCTCGACGATGTCGTGCCCGTCGGCGCTGCCGCTGATCGTCGCGTTACCGAGCCCCGCCTGTACAGTATCGGAGCCCGCGCCGCTGACCACCGTGCTGTTGCCGGTGCCCAGCGAGATGAAACGGTCGAGGTTGCCGGCAGTGGTGATGTTGTCGTTGCCGGCGCTGCCGAGGATGACGCCATCGGGGACACCAAACCCAGTGACATCCGTCAAGCTGCCGTCGTTGACAACCACGGTCACGCCGGTGGACGACTGCAACCCGAGGACTGCAGGGCCGCCACTTACCGTGACAGGGCTGTTAGCCGACGTCGTCAGGAAACCGAATTCCGTGCCGTCGTCGAACACGACCGTACCGCCACTCGACGTCGCCGTGTCGAAGGTGACGCTGTCGTTGTCCTTGGTCGTCAGCGCAAGGATCTTCGAAATCGTTTCTTCCGTGAAAACCGGCGAAGTGGAGCTATGCAGCTCGTCGCTGACGGTTCCTGAATCTTGTGTGTATGCCATGTGCCCTTCCTAACGCATTACCAAA
>DATLBJ010000077.1:0-47463 GCA_035526975.1 Ramlibacter sp. | reverse complement strand
TCTACAAGCACATCTGCGAAGTCACCGGCATCAACATCCTCGCGCTCGGCGAGAAGGAAGTGCCGGGCGCCTCGCGCGCCGCGCCCAACACGCAGGTCGACACCTCGCGCACGATCACCGTGGAGTTCGACGCGAACGCGCGCGGCCCGTGGTCGTTCAGGCCGGCGGTGCGTTCGGTGCAGGTGCATCCGGGTGAACTCGCCACTGTGATGTACGAGTTCCGCAACGAACAGAACCGCCGGATGTCGGCGCAGGCGATTCCCAGCTACGCACCGCACCAGGCGGGCCCGCATTTCAACAAGGTCGAGTGCTTCTGCTTTCGGCAGTACACGCTCGAGCCGGGTGAAGCGCGGCAATGGCCGGTCGCATTCGTGATCGACCCCAAGTTGTCCAGGGACGTCACGACGATCACGCTGTCGTACACGTTTTTCGAAGTGGGCAGTCCCGTGCCGCCGGCACCGGATTCCCAGGCGAAGGCGCCGGGGGCCGGCCATGCGTCATGAGCCTAGTGCACACGGTCAAGGCGGTGCTGTGGTCCTTCATCGGCATCCGCAAGCGCAGCGAGCTGGAAAGCGACATGGGCGGGCGGTTGAACCCGTTCGCGGTGATCGCGGTGGCGTTCGTGCTGGTGCTGCTGTTCATCGCGGGACTGATCACGCTGGTTCATTTCGTCGCGAATTGACCGGCCGGGAATAGACAGAACAAGGAACGGAGAGAAGAAATGAGTTCGAATGCCAGCGGCGCCACGCCGTATTACTTCGTGCCCCATCCCTCGCGCCATCCCGCGATGGCGGCGGTGGGCCTGCTGATCATCATCTTCAGCGCGTCGCAGTGGATCAACGGCGCCGACTGGGCCAAGTGGTCGCTCCTCGTGGGCTTCCTGTGGCTCTTCGCTGTCTTGTTCCAGTGGTTCCGCGACGCCATCAGCGAGAGCGAAGCGGGCAGCTACGGCCACAAGGTCGACATCTCGTTCCGCTGGAGCATGAGCTGGTTCATCTTCTCCGAGGTGATGTTCTTCGGCGCGTTCTTCACGGCGCTGTGGTGGATGCGTGTGCACTCGGTGCCGGCGCTCGGGGGCATCGACAACGCATTGCTCTGGCCTGACTTCAAGGCCGTGTGGCCGTCCGTCGCCGCCGGCGCCACGGCTTCGCCCGCCAACATCATCGAGCCGTTCCAGACGATGACGCCGTTCTGGCTGCCGACGATCAACACGGGCCTGCTGCTGTCTTCGGGCGTGACGGTCACGATCGCGCACCACCTGCTGCGCGAAGGCAAGCGTGGCCCGACCATCCTGTTCATGTGGCTCACCGTGCTGCTCGGCGCAACGTTCGTGTGCGTGCAGGCTTACGAATACCACCACGCCTACACCGAGCTGAACCTCAAGCTCAGCTCCGGCGCGTACGGCTCGACGTTCTTCATGCTCACCGGCTTCCACGGCTTCCACGTGCTGGTCGGCATGCTGATGCTGCTGTTCATCACGCTGCGCATCATGAAGGGGCACTTCACACCCGAGCGCCATTTCGGCTTCGAAGGCGCCGCGTGGTACTGGCACTTCGTTGACGTCGTGTGGCTGGGGCTTTACACCCTGGTCTACTGGTTGTGACCGCGGGGGCGACGATCAACGAGAAGGGCCGCAGCAGCGGCCCTTTTACTTGGACAGGGGAATGCCTGTCGGCTGGATGTATCCCAGCTTCCATGCGACCAGGATGCAGATGAACAGCAGGACCGACAGCCCGATGCGGAACGCCAGCGCGCGCGCCATGCGATCGCCGCGGGCCTTGTCGTCCTTGCCGCCGCGCATCATGAAGAACAGCGCCGAGCCGAGGCTGCCGATGATCGCGATGAACGCGAGCGCGACGAGGAATTTCATCATCGACAGGATTATCCCGTGAGCGCGCCGCGTCCCCTGCGATTCTGGCTCGTCACAGCTGCCGCGCTCGCCGCAATCGTGATCACCTTCTCGCTCGGGCAGTGGCAACTCGGCCGTGGGCGTGAACGCGATGCACTGCAGGCGCAGATCGACGAACGGCAAAGACAGGCGGCGCTCTCGCAGGTGTCCCTGCTGTCGGCGCAAGCTGGAGAGCTCATGCACCGGCCGGTGGTGCTGCGTGGCACATGGGACGCATCGCATACGGTGTTCCTCGACAACCGCCAGATGCACGGCATGCCGGGCTTCTACGTCGTCACGCCGATGAAGCTCGACGGCGCGGCGAAATCGGTGCTGGTTCAACGCGGGTGGGTGCCGCGCAATTTCGACCGGCGCGACCAGTTGCCGGTGGTGAAGACGCCCGGCGGAGTTGTCGAAGTGCAAGGGCGCATTGCCCCGCCGCCGTCGCGGCTCTATGACTTCAAGGGAACCGAAAGCGGGCCGATCCGGCAAAATCTCGACATCCCGGGCTTTGCGGCCGAGACACGCCTCGATCTTTTGGGCGTGTCGGTGCAGCAGACCACCCCGGCTGCTTCCGAAGGCCTGCTGCGCGATTGGCCCAGCCCCGGCAGCGGCAGCGAAAGGAATTACGGCTACGCCTTCCAGTGGTGGGCCCTGTGCGCAGCCATCGCCATCCTCTATGCCTGGTTCCAGTTCATCGCCCCCCGTCGAAAGGCCCCGCATGCTCGATGAGCCGCTGGGCCTGACCGTGCATTCGCTGCCCTTGCCGCAGGATGCGGCCGAGGCGGACAGCCGCCGCACCGTGTCGGGCCGCGTCAAGATGCTGCTCGTGCTGGCGGTGTGCGCCGCGCCGGTGATCGCGTCGTACCTCACGTACTACGTCGTGCATCCGCAGAACGCCAGGAGCTACGGCACGCTCGTCCAGCCGCGGGACGTTCCCGCCTCGCTGGCGCAATTGAAAGGCCAATGGCTCCTCGTGAGCGTCGCCGGCGGCGCGTGCGACCCGGCGTGCGAGAACAACCTGTACATCCAGCGCCAGTTGCGCGAATCGCTCGGCCGCGAGAAGGACCGCGTCGACTGGGTCTGGCTCGTCGATGACGCCGCGCCCATTCGCCCCGAGCTGCAGGCCGCGTTGTCCCAGGCGACGGTGCAGCGTGTCGATGCGCAGCAGCTCGCGCAATGGTTCGAGCCCGAGGGCGGGCATTCGCTGCACGAACACCTGTACCTGGTCGACCCGATGGGACGCTGGATGATGCGTTTCCCCGCCGCGGGCGACCGCGAGGTCGACACGTCGAAGGCGAAGAACATCAAGCGCGACATCGACCGCCTGCTGCGCGCGTCCGCGTCGTGGGACCTGCCGGGGCGCTGAAGCGATGCAGCCGCAAGCGCTCTTCGACCTTTCACCGGCATTGCACGTGATGCTGATGGGCGTCGCCGTGGCGCTGGGGCCGCTCGCGTGGGTCGCGACGCGCCAGCTCGACGGCGGGGGGACGCGGCGCCTGCAAGCGCTCACGCTGCTCACGCTCTTCCTCACGTTCGACCTCGTGATGTTCGGTGCGTTTACGCGACTGACGGATTCGGGGCTCGGTTGCCCCGACTGGCCGGGTTGCTATGGCAACGCAAGCCCGATCGGCGCCGCGGGCCAGATCGCGCACGCGCAATCACAGATGCCGACGGGGCCGGTGACGCACACGAAGGCGTGGATCGAGATGCTGCATCGCTATCTCGCCACGGGTGTCGGCGTGCTGATCGTCACGTTGCTGATTGCGACATTGATCGAGCGCAAGCGCGGCGCGCGGGTGAGCCCGCTGTGGGCGGCCGTCACGCTCGCATGGGTGTGCGTGCAAGGCGCGTTCGGCGCGTTCACGGTCACGCTCAAGCTGATGCCCGCGATCGTCACGCTGCACTTGCTGGGCGGGATCGTGTTGCTCGCGCTGCTGGTGCGGCAGGCCGTCATCTACGAGCATTCCGAAGGAGGACGCGCCCGCGTCGAGGTCACGCCCGCCGTGCGCGCAAGCCTGCTGGCGACGTTGGCGTTGCTCTGGGTCCAGATCGCACTCGGTGGCTGGGTCAGCACGAACTACGCGGTGCTCGCGTGCACGCAATTCCCGGCGTGCCAGGACTCCTTTTGGCCGGCGATGAATTTCTCGCAGGCGTTCGAGCTTTGGCGACCCCTCGGCCTCACGTCGTCGGGCCATCCCATCGACTTTGCGGCGTTGACGGCGATCCACTACACGCACCGGCTCCTGGCGTACGCGGTGTTGGCCGCCCTCGCCTTGCTTGCATGGCAGTTCCTTCGCGCAGGCGTGTTGCGCCGGCAGGCCCATTGGCTGATCGCGCTCGCGTTGCTGCAATTCGCGACGGGCCTTTCGAATGTGCTGCTCGGCTGGCCGCTCGCGACCGCGGTGATGCACACCGGCGGGGCCGCGGCGCTGGCGGCCGTACTGACATGGGCCGCGTGTGAAAGCCATGCAGCGCGCACGCAAGCTCACGCTGCGGTGCCCCGGGAGGCTTCGGCATGAGCTCCACCGTCGCCGCGCCAGCCGTGTCACGCTTCTCGCAGTTCTACTCGCTCATGAAACCGCGAGTGGTGCAGCTGATCGTCTTCTGCGCGCTGATCGGCATGGTGCTGGCCGTGCCGGGTGTGCCCACCTTGGACGACGTGCGCCTGATGTTCATCGGCTGTTTCGGCATCTGGCTTGTCGCGGGCGCGGCGGCGGTCTTCAATTGCCTCGTTGAAAAAAGCATCGACGCGAAGATGCGCCGCACGGCCTGGCGTGCGACGGCAAAGGGCGAGCTGTCCGACTGGCAGACGCTCACTTTCGCGGCCGTGTTGTGCGGCATCGGGTCGTGGGTCCTGTACGAGTGGATCAACCCGCTCACCATGTGGCTGACGTTTGCGACCTTCGTCGGCTACGCCGTGATCTACACGGTCATCCTCAAGCCGCTCACGCCACAGAACATCGTCATCGGCGGTGCGTCGGGCGCGATGCCTCCCGTGCTGGGCTGGGCGGCGCTTCGCGGCGACGTCGGCCCGGAAGCGCTGATCCTCTTCCTCATCATCTTCCTGTGGACGCCGCCGCACTTCTGGGCGCTGGCGCTGTACCGCGTGGAGGACTATCGCAAGTCCGGCTTGCCGATGCTGCCGGTCACGCACGGCAATGAGTTCACGCGGCTGCAGGTCCTCCTGTACACCTTCGTGCTCTTCGCGGCGTGCCTCATGCCGTTCGCGTACGGCATGAGCTCGTGGTTCTATCTCGTCGCGGCAGTCGTCCTGAACGCCGGCTTCGTGCTGCATGCGTGGCGCTTGTGGCGAAACTACTCCGATGCGCTCGCGCGCAAGACCTTCCGCTTTTCATTGGTCCACCTGAGCCTGCTCTTCGCGGCGCTGCTGGTGGACCACTACCTGCCCTGACCCATGAACCGACGCCACGCCCTCACGCTCATTGCCGCATCGCTGGCTGTTGCGGCCTGCAAGGATTCGAAACCGCAGTTCAATGCCATCGACATGACCGGTGCCGATTACGCAAAGGACTTCCACCTGGCCGACACGGACGGCAAGGTGCGCAGCCTCGCGGATTTCAAAGGCAAGGTCGTTGCGGTGTTCTTCGGCTACACGCAGTGTCCCGACGTGTGCCCGACCACCATGGCGGAACTCGCCCAGGCGAAGAAGCAACTCGGCGCCGACGGCGACAAGTTGCAGGTCGTGTTCATCACGGTCGACCCCGAGCGCGACACGCCCAAGGTGCTCAAGGCGTACATGGCGAATTTCGATCCGGCCTTCGTCGGCCTGGTCCCGACTGCGGAACAACTCGCGGCGGTCGCCAAGGACTTCAAGGTCTATTACAAGAAAGCCGAAGGCGCAACGCCCACGAGCTACACGATGGACCACTCGGCCGCGACGTATGTGTACGACACGCAAGGCCAGCTGCGCCTGTACGCGAAATACGGTGGCGGCCCGCAGGTGCTGGTGTCCGACATCAGGAAGTTGCTCGCCGCCTAACGCATCGCGCGGCTCCTGCCCGGCGAAATCCGATGGCGGGCCTTACTCCGCCTTGATATTGCGCATCTGGATCACGCCCCCGAGAAGCGCGGTGTCCTGCTTCATGCGATTGGCCAGCCCCTCCGCCGACGTGCCGGCCGTCTGCCACCCCTGCGCGAACAGCTTCTGGCGCACTTCGGGCGTGCGCGCGATCTCGCTGATCAGCGTTGACAGCCGATTGACGATCGCCTTGGGCATGCTTGCCGGCGCAGCAGCGGCCGTCCAGATTTCCAGCTGGAAGCCGCGCGTCACGCCTTGTTCATCGAGGCTCGGATACTCCGGCACCAGCGAACTGCGGCCTGCCGAAGTCACGCCGATCGCCTTCAGCTTGCCGGCGCGAATCTGCTGCGTCGCCAACCCGGGCGGCAGCAGCGCCAGCTGGATCTGGCCCGCGATCATCGCGTTGATCACCTGCGGGTTGCCCGGATAAGGCACGTGCACCGGGTCGATGTTGGTCTTGGTCTTGAGCAGCTCCATGCCGATGTGTCCCACCGTGCCGATACCGGGCGAGCCGTAGCTCCACTTGTTGCCTGCGTTGCGCGCCGCCACGAAGAACTCCTGCGCGTCGTGCCCGGGCGCCGAGTTGTTTGCGGTGAGCAGCAGCGGCGCGGTGCCGATCAGGCTGATGGGCGCAAGGTCCTTCGCGGGGTCGTACTGCGTTGCCGGATTCAGCAGCTTCGCGATGGTCAGGTTGCCGTTGATCATCACGCCGATCGTGTGGTTGTCGGTGGCCTTGGCGACCTGGTCGGCGGCGATGTTGCCGGCAGCACCCGGCTTGTTCTCGACGATGACGGGCTGCCCCAGTGCCTTCGAGAGCGGCTCTGCGATCGTGCGCGCGACGAGGTCCGGCGTCGATCCGCCGGGGAAGCCCACGAGAATGCGCACGGTTTTCGTGGGCCACGCGGCCGCTGCCGGCTTCTGCGCGAGCGCGAACGGCGTGGCGGAAGCCGCGGCGGCGGCGATGAGGGTGCGGCGGGTCAGTTTCATGCGGGATGAAATGGTTTCGGACAAATGGATTGGGAGCCGGGCCCCCATCGTAGCAACTCGCGCAGCTAGAAATTCAGCGGGCGGATCAGCTTGCGCGAGTCGTGGCGGATCGAATTCACGCCTTCGGTCAGCCATTTCAGGCAACCGTCGGCGTCGAGGCCGCGGTCGGGCAGCAGCGCGACGGCCACCTGGAACTTCAGCAGCAGGCCGTGGGGGAGGGCGTCCGAGGAGCGCAGGCCGCTCGCGACAACCTGCTGGGCGCAACTCGTCGCCTCCTGGGTCGAGGTCGGGCCCTCGAGCAGCAGTGCGAAATGATGGTCACCGACGCGCGCGGCCATGTCGACATCCGACGTGACGTTGCGCAGCAGCGATGCGGCTACGACGAGCGAGCGCTCGGCCGCGTCCCGTCCGTATTCCGCGATGATGGAGTCGTAGTTGCCGATCTTCACGGTGAGCAGGGCGCACGCATGCTTGAGCGTCGTGCAGCGCTCGAGTGAGCTGTCCAGCCGCTGCAGGAAGGTGCGGGTGTGGGCCAGGCCGGTGAGGGTGTCGCTGCGAGTGAGCGCTGCGGCCCGCACGGTGGACTCGCGCCGCCGCGTTCCGCGCAAGCTGAGCGCATAGAACAGGATCGGCATCTCGAGCGCCGCGCCGATCGACACGCCGTAGCGCGTGAGCGGGCTCACCGGGATCAGGTTGAAGCCGCGCGACAGCGGGAAGATGGCCATGACGATCACCGGCAGGAAGCCGAGCGCGATCATGCGGATGTGCGGATCGTCGCCTTGCGTCCACACGACCGCGATCAGCGCGACGATCACGACGAGCGCCAGGGACGTCAGTGAGATCTGCAGCAGGAACGACGTGCGTGTGGCCAACATGGCGTCGAGCGCGACGGCCGACAGCAGGGCGGCCATCAGCGCCCAGACGCCCATGTCGAGCGAACGCGAAAAGCGCTGCGGCTCCGTGACCGTCCGCGTGAACCACACGCCGGCAACCGCGGAGACGCCCGGCAGCACGAAGGTGGCGAGCTCGTTCCATCGCAGCCATTGGTCCCAGACATGCTGCGCGCCCACGCCGAGATACGCGAGCTGGCCGATCGCGAGCGAAGCGACATAGACGCCATAGACGGCAAAGTTGCGGTCGCGGAACGCAACCGCGTTGGCGAAGGACACGATGGCGATGAGCACCGCGAGGCTGAAGTAACCGCCCAGCAGGAACTGCTCGCGCTCACGCGATGCGAAGAGGGATGACTGCGGTTGCAGCAGGAGCGGCGATGCGAAATCGACGCGGGCATGTTCGATGCGCACCCAGTACCTCGCCGTCTTCCCGACCGGGCCCCCCAGCTCGAACGTGGGCAGCCGTCCGGGCACGGGCCACTCCGAAACCGGGCGCGTATCTCCCGCTTCCTGGATGACCCACTTGCCATCCGCACCGCGGAAGAAGAACTGGACCCGGTCGACCCCCGAAGAGCCGACCTCCAGGTACCAGCGCTGTTCCCCGAGGTTGATCGCGTCGAACTGGATCCACAGCGCCTTCGAGTCGATGCGGTAGGTCTGGCCGAGTTCGCGTGTCGCCCACGGGGTCGACTCGCCTGCCGCTTCAACCGCCTCGAGCGAGGCCGTCTTGTGGTCGTCGATCCAGAAGCGCGAATGGCGCGTCAGCGGGACGGGTTCGCGCTCGCCGCCCAGCACGAGCGCCTGCTGCGCGTGTGCCACGCCTGCGAACAGCCAGGCCAGGAGCAGCAGGGCGAGCCCTGCCGCGAATTTATTGGATCCCCTCACGCCTCGATTGTTGCAAAAGAAAAGGGCCCGGCGCTGGACCGGGCCCTTTCCACGCACAAACGTGTTGCGCTTACGCGTAAGCGGCAAGCGCCTTCTTCATCTTCTTCATCGCGGCCGATTCGATCTGGCGAATGCGTTCCGCGCTCACACCGTACTCGGCGGCGAGGTCGTGCAGCGTCATGCCGCCCGAGCCATCGTCGTTCACTCGCAACCAGCGCTCTTCGACGATGCGCCGGCTGCGCGCGTCGAGCGTTTCCAGCGCCGCGGCGATGCCGTCGGTGGCCATCGCGTCGCGTTGCTGCGACTCGATCACCGCAGTGGGCTCGTGCGAGGCGTCCTGCAGGTAGGCGATCGGGCCGAACGCGTCCTCGCCGTCGTCGGCGGGCGACGGGTCGAGCACGACGTCGCCGCCGGACATGCGCGCTTCCATCTCGATGACTTCTTCGCGCTTGACGTTCAGCTGGCGCGCCATCTGTTCGATCTGCGCTTCGGTCAGCGTGTCGCGATGCGTCTGCGCGTCCTCGTCGTCCTTGAAGCCCTGCTTCATCGAGCGCAGGTTGAAGAACAGCTTGCGCTGCGCCTTGGTCGTGGCGAGCTTGACCATGCGCCAGTTCTTCAGGATGTATTCGTGGATCTCGGCCTTGATCCAGTGCAGCGCATAGCTCACCAGGCGCACGCCCTGTTCCGGGTCGAAGCGCTTGACCGCCTTCATCAGGCCGATGTTGCCTTCCTGGATCAGGTCGGCGTGGGGCAGGCCATAGCCGAGGTACTTGCGCGAGACCGAAACCACCAGGCGCAGGTGCGACAGCACGAGCTTTCCGGCCGATTCGAGGTCGTTGTCGGTGCGCAGGCGGCGGGCGAAGTCCTTCTCCTCCTCCGCGGTGAGCATGGGGAGGCGATTGACGGCCGAGATGTATGCGTCCAGGTTGCCCAGGGACGGAACGACGGCCCATGGACTGGTGGTGGCCAGTGCCGTGCCGGCGGGGGCTGCCAGAGTGTCGGACATTCCAGAGACTCCTTTCATATATGGAGCGTATCCCTTGAATATTAGCACTCTCTTAGACGGAGTGCTAAGGGCGAAGTTCAGGGGCGGCAGCCAAAAACCCCGGGAAAGCCCGCATGACTCATCTGGGGACGGATTGCGGCTTTTCACCCCCCGTGGGCTAGCATCCCGCAACCGGAAGTAACCCGGGCCGCCGAGGCGCGAGGAGGTTCATGAAGACGATCATCAATCGGGTCTTCTCACGCAAGGAAGAGGCCCCGGCCGCGCCTGTGCCGCCCTCGAACCTGTCGTCCGAGCTCAGTGCCAGTGACATCGAAAACTACTACCTCCGAATTATTGTCGACTGTTTACGGCGCATGCTCGTGCCGACGGACAACATTGAAGTGGGCATCAAGCGGGCAGGCGTCGGGCCCAGCGGGCTGACGGCCTTCGCCGGCTACGTGCGAATCTTGAAGTGGGATTCAGTGCTCACGCCTGTCCTGCTGCAGAACATGCCAGTGATCGACGCGCGCGTCCGCAAGGTGGTCGACGCGTCCATGATCCTCGAGCACACGCACTTCGCGGGCATCTGGTTCCAGGCGAACGCGAACACCGAGGGCGCGCCGAAGAACCTGGTGGGCGTTCCGGCCGAGCTCATCCACCAGCCCGGTGGCGCGCCAAACTAGCTACCAGCGGATGCCGAGCCTGGAATAGAGCTTGGCCAGCACGAACAGCGGGCCGACCCACAGGTACTGCAGGTCCTCGAAGAACGAGGGCTTCCTGCCTTCGATCTTGTGGCCCACGAACTGGGCAACCCATGCAAGCACGAACACCGCGACCGAGACCGGCAGCACCCAGCTGCCCAGCGACTGCACGATGCCGACGGTGAGCAGGGAAATGACGGCCATCGACGCGAGGAACACCGGCGACCCAAGCCGCGCGTAATAGACCATGCTCGCGAGCAGGAACGCGTACGCGACCCACGGGTGAATCGCATACATCAGTCCCACGAGGCTGACCATGATCAGCGGAATCGCCACGCAGTGGATCGCGCCGTTGCGCGGGTTCATGTGGCTCTCGCCGTAATGCGCCAGCAGCAGGTCGACGCGCCGGGTGTCGGTTGCGGCGCTGCCATCCGTCATCGTGCTCATGGGCGTCCGTCCTTTTGAACAATGGCCCGATTCTCTCAGAAGACTACCGAATGACCACACGCGGCTCGCCTGCGCGGCAGTTGCCGATCACTGCCGCTTGCGCGAACCCGTGCTCGCCGAAAATCACCATCACGCGATCGAGTTCCGACGGCGCGCACGACACGAGCAATCCCCCGCTCGTCTGCGGATCGGTGAGCAGTGCCTGCTCGACGCCCGGAAAGGCATCGGGCAGAACGATCGACGAGCTGTAGCCCGCCCAGTTGCGCCCCGATGCCCCGGTGACGAAACCTTGGCCGGCGAGATCGCGCACGCCCGCGAGTACCGGGACCTTCGCCCAGTCGATCGCGACTTCGAGATTCGCACCCCGTGCCAATTCGAGCGCATGACCGGCGAGCCCGAAACCCGTGACGTCCGTCAGGGCATGCACGCCCGTCAATGCCGCCAGCGCCGGGCCCGGGGTGTTGAGCTTGGTCGTCGTCTCGATCATGCGCTGGTAGCCGGCCGCGTCGAGCGCATCCTTCTTCAACGCTGCGGAAAGCACACCGACACCGAGTGCCTTGCCGAGCACGAGCACATCGCCGGCCCGCGCATCGGCATTGCGCTTCACGCGCTTGGGATGCACGAGCCCCAGTGCCACGAGACCGTAGATCGCTTCGACCGAATCGATCGTGTGGCCGCCCGCAATCGGAATGCCCGCGGTGCGGCACACCGATTCGCCGCCCTCGAGGATGCGCCCGATCGTCTGCGTCGACAGCACGTTGATTGGCATGCCGACCAGCGCGAGCGCCATGATCGGCTGCCCGCCCATCGCATACACGTCGGAGATCGCGTTGGTCGCCGCAATGCGTCCGAAGTCATAAGGGTCGTCGACGATCGGCATGAAGAAATCCGTCGTCGCGATCAGGGCCTGCTCGTCGTTGAGCTTGTAGACTGCGGCATCGTCGGCCGTTTCGATTCCCACGAGCAACTCAGGCGGCACCGGCATCCGCGCCGTGCCCTTGAGGATCTCGGATAGCACACCCGGCGCGATCTTGCAGCCGCAGCCGCCGCCATGCGACAGCGAAGTGAGGCGGGGTTCGTTCATGCACTTTCCTCGAGTTGGCGGGCCAGCTGCAGCACCGCCTTGCGTTCGTTCTCCGGCGCGAAGAGCGGTGCGCGGAGCAGGCATTGTGCGCGCAGGCGCGCGAGCAGCGAGGCCCCGGGGTCTTCGGTGCCCTGCGTGGCACGGCAGACCTTCAGCAGGTGCGCCAGCGCTTTCGCGTCGCCATGCGGGAAGTAGCCTTCATAGTCCCAACCCAGCATGCCGATGTTGCCCGACACGCGCGACGCAATCACGGGCGTGCCGCTGCAAACCGCTTCCATGATCACGTGCGCGCCCCCTTCCATCGCACTGGTGTGCACCAGGACGTGGGCGCGCTGGATCGCGCGGCGAGTGTCCTCGTGCGGCAATCCGCCGTGCCAGCGGTAGGAGGGGCACTCGGCCGCGGTGCGCTGGGCGCGCTCGGCCCACACTTCGTCTTCCGCGCGCCCGATGTGGTGCAGCTCGATGTCGGAACGCTGGCGCAGCAGCCGTGCCGCATCGAAATAAGTCTCGGGGCTTTTGACTTCGCGCATGTGCCCCACCATGACCGCACGCAACTTGCCGTGCGCCTTCGGCAAGGGTTGGCGCGACGACATCGACTGGAAGATCACGCGCGCTTTTGCGCGATGCGCCGGGGGCAATGCCTCGAGCCCGAGTTCCTGCAGCACCACCAGCCGGCCCGCAAGTTCGAGCGAGCGGCGGGCGGCGGGATCGATGCCGATGTCGCGGTACAAGTCGGTGCCGGTCAGGACGAGTGCGACCGATGCAGGCGAGCGCTCCTTCGCCCACTGCGCGATCGACTCGGCCGAGCGTCGCGCATGCAGTGCGATCATGAGACTGTCGTGCTGCGCATCCGAATCGGGCCAGTGCGCAACGATGCGCACCGGATGCTCGCCGTGCAGGAAGCCGGACCAGCGGCGCGCGGTCTGCCAATTGCCATTGTTGGCGCCCGCCAGTGCGGGGCTTACGATGACGACCGATGAACGCGGCATCTGGCGGTTATAGCGCGGCGCAGGCGGTGCGCACAGGCGGCAAGGCCGAAGTGCGCGATGCGCTCGTGACGGCGCGCGCGCGCACGTTGCTGCTGGCCGACGCGTTCACGGATGGGCTCGCATCGCATGCGCTGCAAGTGCCGTATCGCGCCACGTTGAATCCGCCGCTGTGGGAATGGGGCCATGTCGCGTGGTTCCAGGAATGGTGGATCGGGCGCAACCGGCAGCGCGCGCGCGGCGTTGCATGCGACCCGGACCATGCGCGCGCGCCCTCGCTGATGGCCAACGCCGATGCGCTGTACGACTCCGGCCGCGTGGCGCATGCGACACGATGGCATCTTCCGCTTCCCGGTGCGAGCGGCACACGCGACTACATGGCCGCCACGTTCGACCAAACGCTCGCGGCACTGATCGCGCTGGACGCCAACGCGGGCGACGACGACCTGTATTTCTTCCGGCTCGTCGCGCTGCACGAGCACATGCACGCCGAAGCCGCGTGCTACATGGCCGGGGCATTGGGTATCGCAGTGCCGCCTCGCGCTTTGCGCCCGGTGCCCGCGCTCCAGCCCGCGCCATGCGCGTTGCATGTTCCTGCCCGGGAATTCGTCGCAGGCTGGAGCGGACCGGGCTTTGCGTTCGACAATGAGCTGCAGCCCGTGACTGTGCGGCTCGAGGCGTTCGACATCGATGCGCAGCCGGTGTCCTGGGAGCAGTTCCTGGAGTTCGTGCATGCCACCGGGCATGGCGATCGCGATTCGTGGGCGCAGCGCGCGCAAGCCGGTGCAGCCGCCGCCCATCTCACCGCTTCGGACGCACAAGCGTGGTGCCGCTGGGCGGGCCGCCGCCTGCCGACGGAATTCGAATGGGAGTGCGCGGCGCTCACCGATCCCGACTTCACTTGGGGGCAGGTGTGGGAATGGACCGGATCGCCGTTCGAGCCGTATCCGGGATTCGGCCCGCACCCCTACCGCGACTATTCGGCGCCATGGTTCGGCTCGCGCCGCGTGTTGCGCGGGGCGTGCCCGGCCACATCGCATTCGCTTGCACACCCGCGCTACCGCAATTTCTTCGAGCCGCAACGCAGCGACATCTTTTCGGGCTTTCGCAGCTGCGCCTGAAACAGGTCACAGCAACGGCCGGATCGCTTCCATGCCGGCGGGGCCGCCCCAGTCGAATTCACCCACGACGATGAAACGCGCGCGGCCCTTGCGGTCGATGGCCACCGTGCTCGGGAAGATGTTGATGCCGAACGCGCGCGCCGCGGCGCCATCCGCATCGCGGACCACGGGCAATCGCAGCGGCACCTTCGCGAGGAAGCGCTTCATCGCCGGCTCGCCTTCGCGGTAGTTCACCGCCACCACGCGCAAGCCTCCTTCGCGCTGCGACAGCGCGAGCTGTTCGAGCGACGGCATCTCGGCTTGGCAAGGCTCGCACCAGCTCGCCCAGAAATTGAGCAGCACCGCGTGGCCCCGCTCACTCGCAAGCCGCCACGGCGCGGCGTCCATGGCGGGCAATTGCAGCGCCGGCGTCGGTTTGCCGGCTGGCCAGGCCTTGCGCAGCGACTGCGCGGCGACAGGTCCTCCTCCAGACAACGCCGCAACTGCGAGCGCGCCCAGGCAAAGTCGGCGATCCATGCGAGTCCTGCAAACCCCTTGTCGAGTGGTGCGAAAGGCTTTCCCCTCGATAATATCCAGAACCCCTACGGAGCTTGAAATGACGTTCGCGATCACACGCCGCCAGGTCGTCCATGCGGCGGCCGCGTCGATGCTGGCCGGTGGCCTGGGCCGGCTCCACGCGCAAGAGGCAGCGCGGCGGTTCGAGCCCAAGCCCGAAGGCTGGCGCAGGTTCGAAGTCACCACCACCGTCCAGCTGCGTGGCGAACGTGGGGACGCGACGATCTGGCTGCCGGTCCCTTCGCTCGACACGCCGTGGCAACACACTACGGACAGCAGCTGGTCCGGCACGACGGGCGACATCACCGCCGCTTCCGACGGCCGTACGGGCGCGAAGGTGCTGGTGGCCCGGTACGCCGCGGGCACGAGCGATCCGACGCTGGTGCTGACCAACGTCGTCGAAACGCAGAACCGCGCGGTGGACTGGGCCGCGAAGGCGCCCGCAGTCGATGCGTCCGACCTGCGCGAATGGCTGCAGCCGAGCGAGCTGATCCCCACCGACGGCATCGTGAAGAAGGTCGCGAAGCAGATCGTGCTGGGCGCCCGTTCGGACCGCGAGAAAGTCGAGCGCATCTACAACTGGGTCATCGTCAGCACGTACCGTGAACCCAAGGTGCGCGGCTGCGGCACCGGCGACATCAAGGCGATGCTCGAATCGGGCAACATGAGCGGCAAGTGCGCCGACATCAACGCGCTGTTCGTGGGCCTGTGCCGCGCCAGCGGCATCCCCGCCCGCGACATCTACGGTATCCGCCTCGTGCCCAGCGCCTTTGGCTACCGTGAACTCGGCGGCAATCCCGCGAGCCTGAAGGGCGCGCAGCACTGCCGCGCGGAGGTGTACCTGCGCGGCACCGGCTGGGTGGCGATGGATCCCGCCGACGTCACGAAGGTGATGAGGCAGGAAACGCCCGAGTGGATCAAGGACGCGGGACATCCGGTCATTGCACCGGTGCGCAAGGCGCTCTTCGGCAGCTGGGAAGGCAACTGGATGGGCTACAACTGCGCCAGCGACGTGAAGCTGCCGGGCGCGAAGCAGGCGAGGCTGGGGTTCTTCATGTATCCGCAGGCGGAAACCGCGGCGGGCGCGAAGGATCCCTATGATCCCGACACGTTCGTCTACCAGATCACCGCGCGTGAGATCCGTGCCTGAACAAGCCGCAGTCGCCAGGAACGCCGCTTCGCCGCTCACATTGGCGGGCGTCGCCGCGCTGCTGGCTTCAACGTGCTGCTTGCTGCCACTCGTATTCGCGCTGGTTGGCGTGAGCGGCGCGTGGATCAGCCAGTTGCGGCGGATGGAGCCGTATTCGTATCCGCTCACTGCGCTGGCGCTGGGCTCGCTGTTGCTGGCCGGCTGGCGCATCTGGCGCCCCGCGGTGTCCGGTGGCGCGCAATGCGAGGGCGATGCGTGCGTGCGAAGCAACGCGGCGGCGCGGCGCTGGTTCTGGGCAATGGCCGTGCTGACGGTGCTCCCCGTTGCCGTCAACCAGGGTGCTCATTTTTTCTATTGACGAGGCCAAGCATGAAACCGATCCGATTGATGGCCGCAGCAGCTTTCATGCTCGGCGCCGCTTTCGCCCATGCCGGCGTGCGCCAGGTGGTGCTCACGGTGCCGACGATGGACTGCGACACGTGCCCGATCACGATCCGCGTCGCGCTGATGAAGGTCCCGGGTGTGAAGAAGGCCGTGGTCAGCTACGCAAAGCGCAATGCCGTCGTCACGTTCGACGACAAGGCGACCACGGTTGCGGCGCTGACCAAGGCGACCGAAGAAGCCGGCTACCCGTCGTTCCCGAAGGAATGAGCGACCTTCAGCCCAGGAGCGCCAGCGAGAATTCGCGGGCATCGAAAGTCTCGAGGTCTTCGAGCTTCTCGCCCACGCCGATGAAATAGACCGGCACGGGCTTTTCCTGCGCGATCGCCGCCAGCACGCCACCCTTGGCGGTGCCATCGAGCTTCGTCACGATCAGGCCCGTGAGGCCCAGCGCATCGTCGAACGACTTCACTTGCGCAAGCGCGTTCTGGCCCGTGTTGCCGTCGATGACGAGCAGCACTTCATGCGGACTCGTCGGGTCGGCCTTCTGCACCACGCGCTTGATCTTGCGCAACTCCTCCATCAGGTGAAGCTGCGTCGGCAGGCGCCCCGCCGTGTCGACGAGCACGACGTCCTTGCCGCGCGCACGTCCCGCGGATACGGCATCGAATGCCACTGCAGCAGGATCGCCGCCTTGCTGGCTCACGATCTCCACCGTGTTGCGGTCGGCCCAGATCGCGAGTTGCTCGCGCGCCGCAGCACGGAAGGTATCCGCAGCGGCCAGCAGCACCGACTCGCCGCTATCGGCGAGATGCTTCGTGAGCTTGCCGATGGAAGTCGTCTTTCCCGCTCCGTTCACGCCTGCGACCATGATCACGGTCGGTGCGTGCTCGCCGATCACGAGCGGCTTTTCGAGGGGCTTGAGCAATTGCGTGAGCGAATCCACCAGGATGTTCCTGGCCTGCACGGGCCGCGACGCCCCGCTTTGCGCGACGCGGCGCTTCACTTCGTCGACCAGGTGCTGCGTCGCCTTCACGCCGGTGTCGGCCATCAACAATGCGGTTTCGAGCTCTTCATAGAAGGCATCGTCGATCTGCGCGCCGGAGAAAACCTCGCCCAGCGCCGAGCCCGTCTTGCGCAGGCCGTGCGTGAGGCGCTCCATCCAGCTCTTGCGTTCGGGGGCGACGGCCGGCGCAACCGGGATCTCGATGGCCTGGACGACCGCAGTGCCGATCAGTCCCCCGGAGGCGGGGGCTGCCGGCGCAGGGGCGGCGGCCGGCACGGGTGCGGCGGTAGAGCTGGGGGGTTTTTTCCGGAAGAAACTGAACATTGCCGCGGTTCTTAGAATCAGACGATTCTATGAAAGCTCCCATGCACCGGCTTGTCGCCGCATTCGCATTCGCAACCGCAGCGTTCCTTCCTTTCACTTCCTCATTGGCGCAATCGCCGCCGCAGTCTGCGCGCGTCGAGCAGTTCAAGCTGGATAACGGCTTCACGGTTCTGGTGAAACCCGATCACCGCGCGCCGACGGCGGTGCAGATGGTGTGGGTGCGCGTGGGCTCCATGGACGAAGTCGATGGCTGGACGGGCATCGCGCACATCCTTGAGCACATGTTGTTCAAGGGCTCGAAGCTGCTCAAGCCCAACGAGTTCTCGCAGCGGGTCGCGGCGCTGGGCGGGCGCGAGAACGCGTTCACGATGAAGGATGCGACGGGCTACTACCAGCAGATCCCCGCGGACAAGCTCGAGGAAGTGATGAAGCTCGAGTCGGACCGGTTCGCAAACAACCAGTGGCCGGATGACGAATTCAAGCGCGAGCTCGAAGTCGTCAAGGAAGAACGCCGCTGGCGCACCGAAGACCAGCCGCGCGCGCTGATGTGGGAAGCGCTGAATGCAACGATCTGGGAAGCGGCGCCGTATCGCCGGCCGACGGTCGGGTGGATGAGCGACCTTGATTCGATGCAGCCGAACGACGCCCGCGAGTTCTTCCGCCGCTGGTACATCCCCGCGAATGCGGTGCTGGTCGTTGTCGGCGATGTCGACCCGCAGAAGGTAAGGCAGCTCGCACAGAAATACTACGGCAGCATTCCGGCGCGGGCAGTCCCCGTGCGCAAGCCGCGCCTCGAGCCTGACCAGGCCGGCATCCGGCGGCTCGAGTTCAAGGCACCTGCCGACCAGGCATATGTCGCACTGGCGTTCAAGGCGCCGCAGCTGCGCTCGCTCGATGCCACGCCGGAAAACGACGACGCGCTTGCGCTGACCGTGCTCTCCGCCGTGCTCGACGGCTACAGCGGTGCACGGCTGGATCGCGCGCTGACACAAGGCGCCGATCGTGTCGCCGACAGCGCAGGCTCGTCGAACGGCTTGTGGGGGCGCGGGCCGCAGTTGTTCGTGCTCGACGCCGTTCCGGCGAAGGGCAAGACGCCCGAGCAAGCGGAAGCCGCGCTGCGCGCCGAAGTTGCGAAGATCGCGCGCGACGGCGTGACCGAGGCCGAGCTCAATCGGGTGAAGACGCAGTGGGTCGCGAGCCAGGTGTACCGGCTCGACTCGATCATGAACCAGGCGCAGGAGCTCGGTTCGCAATGGGTCGTCGGCATGCCGCCGGATGCCGAGGAAAAACTGATCGAACGTTTGCGCGGCGTCACGGCTGCGCAAGTGAAAGCGGTGGCGGCGAAGTACTTCGGCGACGACCAGCTCACGGTGGGCATCCTGCGCCCCCAGCCGGTGGACCCGAACCGCAAGCCGCGCCAGCGGCCCGCGGGCGTGCGGGATTGAAACGGAAAGACGAGAACATGAAAACCAATATGCAGGCTTTCCGTGCGCTGGTCGCCGTGGCATGGGTCGCAACGTTCGCATCGCACGCATTCGCTGCGATCCCGATCCAGCATTGGGTCCAGCCCAGTGGCGCGAAGATCTATTTCGTCGAGAGCCCGTCGCTGCCGATGGTCGACGTGCGCGTCGATTTCGATGCCGGCGGCCGCCGTGAACCCGCGGAGAAGGCCGCACTCGCGAGCGTCACCGCCGGCATGACGTCCAAAGGCGTCGCGGCGCACGGCAACGAACCCGCGCTGGACGAGAACCAGCTCGGCGAAGCGTGGGCGGACCTGGGCGCCGACATGGGCGAAGGCGCGACTTCGGATCGCATGAGCTTCACCGTGCGCACGCTGAACTACCCCGACATCCTGCCGAAGGCGATCACGCTCGCGTCGCGGCAGCTCGGTGAGCCATCGTTCCCCCCGGAGGTGTGGAACCGAGAGCGCCAGCGCATGCAAGCAGCCGTGCGCGAAGCGAACACGAAGCCCGGCACCATCGCGGGCAAGGCCTATGCGGCGGCGGTGTACGGCACGCATCCGTATGGCTACGAGATGACCGAGGAGTCGCTCGCGAAGATCGGCGTGGCCGACATGCAGCAGTTCTACCGCCGCTATCTCGAGCCGTGCCGCGCGAAGGTGACCATCGTCGGGGCCGTGACGCGTGCGCAGGCCGACCAGATCGCCACGAACCTGCTGTCGCGCCTGCCGGCGGCGGTGCAAGGCAAGTGCGAAGCGTTGCCGGTGGTCGATGAAGTGCAACCGCTGGTGGCCGCTTCCGTCAAGAACATCCCGTTCGGGTCCGCGCAGGCGCATGTGCTCATGGGCCAGCCGGGCTACAAGCGCAGCGACCCCGATTACTTCCCGTTGGTGGTGGGCAACTACATCCTGGGCGGCAGCGGTCTCGTGTCGCGCCTGCCGATCGAAGTGCGCGAGAAGCGAGGCTTGTCGTACAGCGCGGGCAGCGCCTTTTCGCCTGGCTTGCACGCGGGCGCGTTCACCGTCAGCCTCCAGACGCGGCCCGACCAGGCGGAACAGGCCTTGCAGGTGGCGCGCGATGTGGTTGCCCGGTTCGTGAAAGAAGGTCCGACCGAGCAGGAACTCAAGGCCGCGAAAGGCTTCCTGGTCGGCGGCTTCCCGCTGCTGATCGACAGCAATCGCAAGTTGCTGGATAACGTCGCCAACATCGCGTGGAACGACCTTCCGCTCAATTACCTGGACACCTGGACCGCCAATGTGCAGAAGGTGACGGCGGCGGATGTCCGGGCTGCCTTGCAACGAAAGCTCCAGATGGAGCGCATGGTCACGGTGATCGTCGGCGCGCAGCCGGCTCACTGATCCGGATTTTCCCGGGGCCCCCTGTCAAAGTTGACAGGGGTCGGCAACACGGCCCTTGCACCGCTTCCCACAATGCGTCCATCGCTGTCACACGATCGGTGCTCGCAAGGGTGCTGGAGTTCCAAAAGAAGAAACCGGGCGTCCCAAAAGGCCGTCCGGTTTTCATTTGGATAAGCTCGCGCCCATGAAGAAGGCCACCGCCCCGCCGCGCGAGGTCCGCATCATCGGCGGGCTGTGGAAGCGCACGAAGCTGCCCGTACGCGACAAGCCGGGCCTGCGGCCGACGCCGGACAGGGTACGCGAGACGCTGTTCAACTGGCTCGGGCAGGATCTCGAAGGACTGCGCTGCATCGACGTGTTCGCGGGCACGGGCGTGCTGGGTTTCGAAGCCGCGTCGCGCGGCGCGGCGCACGTGCTGCTGGTCGAGCAGGATCCGGAACTCGTCGAGCTGCTGCGTTCGATGAAAATGAAGTTGCAGGCCGAAGCGGTGGAGGTGAGGCGCGCCAATGGCTTGTCCCAGCTCGCGTCTGCCGCGCCGCAATCGCTCGACGTTGTGTTCCTCGACCCGCCGTTCGACGCAAACCTGTGGGACAAGTCGCTGCGTGCAGCCGGCGACGCGCTCGCCGCCGATGGGTTCATCTACCTCGAGGCGCCGGCCGAGTGGAAGGACGAGCAGCTCGTGCCCTTCGGCCTGGCCCGCGAGCGCCACATGAAGGCGGGCGCCGTGCATGCGCACCTGCTGCGACGGGTTGCATAATGCGGCGCATGCCCCACCCCGTGATCGCCGTCTATCCCGGCACCTTCGACCCCATGACCCTGGGTCACGAAGACGTCATCCGGCGTGCCACGGGCCTGTTCGACAAGGTGATCGTCGCCGTGGCCGCGGGCCATCACAAGAAAGCGATGTTCTCGCTCGAAGAGCGCATCGACATGGCGCGCGAAGCACTCAAGCACATCCCCCAGGTCGAGATCGAAAGCTTCTCGGGCCTGGTGCGCGACTTCGTGATCTCGCGCGGCGCAAAGGCCATGGTGCGAGGCCTGCGCGCGGTGACCGACTTCGACTACGAGTTCCAGCTGGCGGGCATGAACCGCAGCCTGATGCCCGACGTCGAAACCGTGTTCCTCACGCCGAGCGACAAGTACCAGTTCATCAGCAGCACCTTCGTGCGCGAGATCGCGGTGCTCGGCGGCGAAGTCGACAAGTTCGTTTCGGCTTCAGTGCAAAAGCGCCTGGTCGACAAGGTCCGCAGCACCCCCTAATTGGGGTCAGATTCCAATTATCTAGCGCTCGATTGCGCTGCGTGACGCTGGACGCGCGTGAACAGGTCGCGCTGTGCGTGGCTGCCGCCAATCTCCTGCATGCGCGGCAACGCTCGCCCCAGATCTTCCGCTGCGGCCTTGTAGTCGCCCCGTGCATGCGCCAGCAAGCCGCGCGCCGCGGGCAGCGCGACCTCCTGCCACACGCGGCCTTCCTGCTGCTCGATGTTCGCCATCAGCTCGTCGGCCTCGCCGCGGCCCGCGCGCGCCAGGCCATAGAGATACTGCACATCCAGGAAGGGCAGCACGTGATCGGACGTGCGCGTGGCGAGATACCGCGCAACGTCCTGCCAGCGCTCGCCGACGTCGACGCCGGCGAGCTCCAGCCGCGCCAGCAGCGACACCGCATTGACCTGGTCCTGCGAATATTCCTTCGCCACGCCCCACACTTGGGTGTCGTACAGGCGAAGCACCTCGGCGTGATCACCGAGCTCGATCGCGAACAGCGCCTGGTGCCACCAGTTGTGCGTGACCATGAACGAGTTCAGGCCCGTCCACGTGTCGCTGACCGACTGCATGAAGTCGTGGCCCTCGCGGTTGCGCCCTTGCGTGAGCATGACGTGCGCCAACGCGTGATGCGCCCACGGCTCCTTGCGCCGCATGGCAATCGCCTTGCGCGCCGCCCTCTCCGCTTCGTGAAGCCGATGGCATTGCTCGAACCCGAACGCGAGCATCCCGTGAAAGAACGGCACGTCACGCGCCGCGTCCCATGCGTGCATCGCGATGCGCAGCATGCTGTGCGCATCGCCCATGTTGAACAGGTGGTACTGGCCGAGCTTCAGCGATGCGAGATCGCGCGGGAACTGCTTTGCCTGATCTTCATGCAGCTGCGCGGCACGAGCGACATCGCCGTCGGCCCAGGCGCCGACGGCCTCGATGAAGCGTTGCTCGCGAGGCGTGGCTTGTGCCGCGGCGGCCTTCGCCTTGTCGATGAAGGGACGCGCATGGCCGGCCGCGTCGCGCGACTCCGCGAACATGTGCACGGCACCGGCATAGGCCTGGACCATCGCGCTTTCGTCATGTGTCGCAGCCTCGATCACGTTGGCCGCGCGCGCCTCGCTCCCGATGAAGCCTTCGACGAAGTCGTTCACGGCAGCCAGCGACGCATCGCTGCTCACCGTCACCGGATTGCCGAGAGAGTCAGTCCACATGCGCCGCAGCGGGCGAGGGCGGCTGCGGCCACGGCCGCTGCTCACCGCGAATGATCTCGAACGCACGTGACACCTGCAGCACGCCCAGGTCGTCGAAGCGCCGGCCCGCGATCTGCAACCCGATCGGCAATCCCTTTCGGGTATAGCCGCAATTGACCGACGCGGCCGGTTGCTCCGACATGTTGTACGGCACCGTGAAGCCGATGTGCTCGAGCGCGCGCAGCGGATCGTTCGTGGGTGAGGCATGTTCCGCGGGATACGCGGGCCCCGGCGCAGTCGGCGAGATCACGTAGTCGAACGCATTGCACGCCGCGTTCGTCTGCACGCGAGTCACGTGGAACTGGCTGTACGCCTTGAAGACCGCTTCGCCCGTCATGTCCGCGGCGCTGTCGGCCCATTGCTGGATGTAGGGCAGCACGCGCGCCTTGCGCTCCGGCGGCAGCGCCTTCATGTCGACGTGCGAGCGCATGCGCCAGAACCAGTCCATGCCTTCGAGCATCGATTGCGTCATGAACGGCTTCATCGTGACGACGGTGGCGCCGGCCTGCTCGAACAGGCGCGCCGCATTCGCGACCGCGTCACGCACCTCGGGTTCGACCGCAAGGCCGCAGCCGGCCTCGAGCAACAGCCCGATGCGCAAGCCCTTGAGCCTAGCGGCGCCCTGGTCGGCGGAAGCCCATGCGATTTCCTGGTAGGGCAGGGCCATGCTGTCGCGCAGGTCCGGCTTCGCGAGCACCTGCATGAACCACGCCGCGTTGGCGACGTCGCGCGACATCGGACCGGCGGCGCGCCCCATGTACGGCGGATCGATCGGGACGCGGCCCAGGCTCGGCTTGAGCGTGAAGATCCCGCACCAGCCCGCCGGCAAGCGCAGCGATCCGCCGATGTCGCTGCCGATGTGCAGCGGGCCGTATCCCGCTGCCGCGGCCGCTGCCGCGCCCGCGCTCGAGCCCCCGGAAGTGAGCGCAAGGTTCCACGGATTGCGCGTGAGCGGATGAAAGCTCGACAAGCCCGACGACAACATGCCGTAGTCGGGCATCGTTGTTTTCGCGACCATCACGCCGCCGGATTCACGCACGCGCGCCGATGGCGGCGCATCGGCAGGGGCCGGCTTGAGCTCGGTGGCGCCGGTGCCCAGTGGAACCGGATCGCCTTTCGTCGCGAGGTTCTCCTTGATGGTGAGCGGCACGCCGTCGATCGGTCCGAGCGGCTCGCCCTTCATCCAGCGCGCCTCACTGGCCCGCGCGTGTTCGAGCGCGAGCTCCGGGCGCAGCAGGTACAGGGCGCGGATGTGCTGGTCCCAACGCTCGATGTGGCCGAGCACGGACTGCACGACTTCCACGGGCGAGAGTTCGCGCCGGCGGTACAGGTCGACGAGCGCGGGGGCGCTCAGCTCGTGCAACGCACGAGGGTACTGCGTGGGCATGGCGTCAGCCGATGGACAGCGACGACAGGTCGTTCGCGGAAATCGGCATGTCTTTCCACAAGCCTTTGACTTCCTTGCGAGCGACGGTCGGGAAGGTGGGCTGGTACATGAAGCCGTTCGCGGCGTCCTGCGCCAGGATGCGCTGCGCTTCGCCGAGCAGCTGCGCGCGCTCCTTGGCGTTCCCGGTTGCCTTGAGCTTGTCGTAGGCCTGGCTGAACTTCGGGTTGCTGTAGCCCCAGTAGTAATCGGGTTTCGCGTAGTTGCCCAGGTCGAAGGGCTCCACGTGCGACACGATGGTCAGGTCGTAGTTGTGCGGCCCGCCATAGGTGTTCGACAGCCACTGGGCCCATTCGACGTTCTGCACCTTCACCGTGACGCCGATCTTTGCGAGTTGCGCCACCACGAACTCGCCGCCCTGGCGCGCATACGGCGGCGGGGGCAGCGTCATCGTCAACTCGAGCGGTGTCTTCACGCCGGCTTCCGCCAGCAGCTTCTTCGCCTTCTCGACGTCGAACGGGTTCACGGCGGTGGTGTCGACGTAGCCTTCCGCGCCCGGGACGTAGTGACTGCCGATGGGCGTGCCGAAGCCGTCGGCCGCGGCTTCGACGAAGCCCTTCCGGTCGATCGCGGCCAGCAGTGCACGGCGAACGCGCACATCGTCCAGGGGTTTGTGCTTGCTGTTGATGGAGATGATGGTCTTCGCACGCGAGCCGCCGAGCAGCACCTGGAACTGCGGGTTGCCCTTGAACTGCGCGACGATGCGTGTCTGGCAACGCGGAAATGCGTCGACATCGCCCGACAGCAAGGCAGCCGCGGACGCCGACGGATCGGAGATGAAGCGGAACGTGACTCGCCGCAGCTTGGGCTGCTGCACACCGCGATAACCGTCCCACTTCGACAACACGCACGACGAACCCTTGGACCACGCATCGAGCTTGTAAGGACCGGTGCCGATCGGCTTGGTTGCATTGGCGTCCGCGCTTTTCGGCTCGACGAGGATTGCCGTGGCCTGGCCGAGAAGGAAGGGCAGGTCGGGGTCGATCTCCTTGTTGAGCAGCACGACCGTGTGCTCGTCCACCACCTGCGTCGTGAGGTTCGCGAAAGTGCGCTTGTCCTTGTTCGTGCTCTTCTCGCCGCCGGCACGATCGAACGAGAACTTCACCGCTTGCGCATTGAACGGCTCGCCGTTCTGGAACCTGATGCCCTTGCGCAGCTTGAACGTGTACGTCTTGAGGTCGGGCGAGACTTCCCAGCCCTCCGCCAGCAGCGGCGTCACCTTGCCGTCGCCATTGATCTTGGTGAGGGTCTCGTAGACGTTGTAGAGCGTGACCTCGCCGATCGCCGAGGCCGCACCCGCCGTGGGATCCAGGCCCGGGGGCTCCAGCTGCATCGCGATGACGATGGAGTCCTTTCCCTTCTGCGCGAAGGCGGGCAGCGCGAGCGGCAGCGACGCGGCCGCGGCAGACTGGATCAGGGTTCTGCGTTTGATCATGTTCCTCATCTCCAAGGTGGATTCACCCTCATCTTATTCCGGCGGCTCGGCCTCGGGAACGGCCTCGAGCAACGCGCGGGTATACGGGTGCTGTGCGTCGCGGAACAGGTGTTCGGGCGGGCCGCGCTCCACGATGACGCCTTCGCGCAGGACGCAGACCTCGTCGCACAGGTGCTGGACGACGGCAAGGTCGTGACTGATCAGCATGTAGGTCACGCCGAACTGCCCCTGCAGCTCCTGCATCAGGTTGAGGACCTGCGCCTGCACGGACACATCCAGCGCGCTCACGGGCTCGTCGGCAACGATCAATCGCGGGCGGGTGATCAGGGCGCGGGCGATCGCGATGCGCTGGCGCTGCCCGCCGGAAAATTCATGCGGGTACTTCGAAGCGTCATTCGCACGCAGGCCGACGGAAGCGAGCACTTCCAGCGCGCGCTCCCGTTGCGTTTCGCGGGTCGCGCCTTGCGCGGCGAGTGGCTCCGTGACGATGCGGCCGACGTTCTGCCGCGGGTCGAGCGAGCCGTACGGGTCCTGGAACACCATCTGGAAATCGCGGCGGGCCAGGCGCAATTTTTCCTTCGGCAATGCATGCAGGTCCTGCCCGAGCAGCTTCACCGTGCCCGCCGTCGGCTTGTCCAGCGCCATCACGATGCGCGCGAGTGTCGATTTGCCGGAGCCCGATTCACCGACGATGCCCAGGCTGCGCCCCGCTTCGATCATGAAGCTCACACCGCCGAGCGCATGCACCTTCGGCGGTGGCTGGGTGAGCTTCTCGCGCGGCAACGTGTATTCGCGCACGAGGCTGTCGGCCTGGAGAAGCGGCGCGCTCATGCGGCTTGCCTCTTGAACTCGCGCACTGCGTCCAGCCGGATGCACCGCGCGTGATGTCCCTCGTCCACTTCACAAGGGGGCGGGACGGTGGCCAGGCATTCGGGAATCGTGAACGGGCACCTGCCGGCGAACGGGCAGCCGGGTGGCAGGTCCGCCAGGTCCGGCACGGTGCCAGGGATGGTCGCGAGCTTCTGCCCCTTGGGCGTGCGAAGCCCCGGCCGCGCGGCGAACAGCCCCAGCGTGTACGGATGCATGCGGTTGGCGAACACCGAACGCGTCGTGCCGTCTTCCACCACGCTGCCGCCATACATCACCAGCATGCGCTGCACGTTCTGCGCGATCACGCCGAGGTCATGCGAGATCAGCATCAGCGCCATGTGGCGCTCTTCGACGATGCCGCCGATCAGCTCGAGGATCTGCTTCTGGATCGTGACGTCGAGCGCGGTGGTCGGCTCGTCGGCGATGAGCAATTGCGGCTCGCACGCAAGCGCCATGGCGATCGTGATGCGCTGGCGCTGGCCGCCGGAGAACTGGTGCGGGTAGGCATCGAACCGCCGCGCCGCATCGGGGATGCCGACACGATCGAGCAGCGCGATCGCCTTCTTCTTCGCGTCCGTGGCGTTCATGCCGCGATGCAGCCGCAGCGGCTCGGCGACCTGTTTGCCGATCGTGTGCACCGGATTCAGGGCGGTCATCGGCTCCTGGAAGATCATGCCGATGCGGTTGCCGCGAATCGCGCGCATCTCGCCATCGCCCTTCGCGGTGAGCTCGCCGCCGTCGAAGCGAATGCGGCCTTCGACTTTCGCGCCTTCGGGCAGCAGGCCCATGACCGCCATCACCGTGATCGACTTGCCGCAGCCGGATTCACCAACAATGCCCAGAGTTTCGCCGCCATCCACACTGAAGCTCACGTCGCGGATCGCGAGCGCGGGCCCTCGTTGCGTCTGCAGCACGACCGACAGGTGTTCGACCTCGAGCAGGGCCATCAGCGTTTCCTTGCGAGTCGAGGGTCGTAGATGTCGCGCAGCCCGTCGCCCAGCAGATTCAACCCCAACACGGCGAGCGCGATCGCGACGCCGGGGTAGACCGCCAGCATCGGCGCCTGGAACATGAGCGTCTGGGCCTCCGACAGCATGCGTCCCCACGATGGCTGCGGCGGCTGCGTGCCAAGGCCCAGGTAGGACAGGGCCGCCTCGGCGAGGATCGCGATGGCAAAACGGATCGTCGCCTGCACGATCAGCACCGAAGCGATGTTGGGCAGCACGTGCTCCATCGTGATTGCGAACGAATTCTTGCCGCAGGCGCGCGCGGCCATCACGAACTCGCGCGACCACACGGCGTTGGCCGATGCTCGCGTGATGCGGGCGAACGTCGGGATGTTGTAGATGCCGATTGCGACGATCGCGTTGACCATGCCGGGACCGAACACGGCCGTGAACATGATCGCCGAGAGGATCGCAGGGAAGGCAAAGCCGAAGTCGGCCACGCGCATGATCACTTCTTCCTGCCAGCCGCGCTTGGCCGAGGCGAGCAAGCCGAATGCAGTGCCGATCACGAGGCCGATGCCGACCGCGATCACTCCGACTGCGATCGAAGCGCGCGCACCCACGAGGATCAGCGAAGCGACGTCGCGTCCGAATGCATCCGTCCCGAACCAGTGCGCGCTGCTGGCGTGCTGGAGCTTCGATGCCATGTCGACCTCGTAGACCGAGTACGGCGTCCAGAAGAACGACAGCCCGGCCGCGAGCGCGAGCAGCGCCGAGAGCACCGCGCCGATCGCGAAACTGCGATGGGCGAAGGCCTTCAAATGTCGCTCGCCTTCACGCGCGGGTCGATCGCCGCGTACAGCACATCGACCACGAAGTTCACGACGACCACCATCGCCGCCAGCAGCATCACGCAGTTGCGCACCACGATGAGGTCGCGGTTGCTGATCGACTGGAAGATCAGGCGGCCCAGCCCCGGCAGGTAGAAAACGCTTTCCACGACGATCGTGCCCGCGAGCAGTTCGGCGAACTGCAGGCCCATGATCGTGATCACCGGGATCATTGCGTTGCGAAGCACGTGGCCCCAGAGCGTGCGCGTGCGCGAAGCGCCCTTGGCGCGCGCAGTGCGCACGAAATCCTCTCGCGAGACTTCGAGTACCGCGGATCGCGTGATGCGCGCGAGGATCGCGGACTGCACGACTGCAAGCGAGACCGCGGGAAGCAGCAGTGCCTTCAGGCCCGCGAAAATGCCTTCGTCCCATCCCGGGAAGCCCCCTGCCGAGAACCACTTCAGGTGCACCGAGAACAGCAGGATCAGCAAAATCGCGAACCAGAAGTTCGGGATCGCGATGCCGACCTGCGACAGCGCCATCACACCGACATCCCCCGCCTTGTTGTGGCGCGCTGCGGCAAAGATGCCCGCCGCGAGTGCAATTGCGGTCGTGAGCGCCATCGCCATCATGGCCAGCGGCACGGTGAGCGTCAGGCGCTCCCACACGAGTTCTGACACGGGCGTGCTGTACGCATAGCTCAGCCCGAGATCGCCATGCAGCAGTCCGGTCACCCAGCTCCAGTAACGGTCCCACGCCGGGTGATCCAGGCCCAGCTTGGCAGCGAGCGCCTGCACCGCTTCGGGTGACGCGTCCGGGCCCATGAGGATTTGCGCCGCGTTGCCGGGCAGCACTTCCAGCACCAGGAACACCACGATCGAAGCGCCCACCAGCGTCGCAACAAGGGTGATCAGGCGCTTGGCGAGGAACACGGACATTCGGAAACCTCTGCCCTTACGGGCTCCGGTGCTATGAGCCTTCGGGCGGCCGGGCGTCTCATGACTGCGGGGATAATGCCAGAACTATGGCATTGATGATCACCGACGAGTGCATCAACTGCGACGTGTGCGAGCCGGAGTGCCCGAACCAGGCGATCTTCCTCGGCCCCGAGATCTACCAGATCGATCCGCACAAATGCACGGAATGCGTCGGCCACTTCGACGAGCCGCAATGCGTGCAGGTGTGCCCGGTCAGTTGCATCCCGCTCGACCCGCAGTTCACCGAAAGCCGCGAGACGCTCTGGCAGAAGTACCAGCGCCTGACCGCGGCTGCGAAGCCCGCCTGATCAGGCGGGCTTTTTCTTCGCGGCTTTCTTCTTTTCGCCCGGCGCCTTCGCCGTGAACACTTCGGGCTTGTGTTCCTTGATGACCGGCTGCGGCTGCTCTTTCGGGATGTAGGCGGCAACGGGCTTCGCCTCTTCCTTCACGCGGGCCTTTTCCATCGCATCGGCGAGCTTTGCATCGCGCTTCGCGTTGTCGCGCGCCTGCTGTTGTTCCTTCGCGCTCGGCGTGTAGGCGACCGACTGCGCACCGCAAGCGGTGGCAATCGCGAAAGCGGCGACGGCGATGAGTTGCTTCTTCATGGTGTGGTTCCCCCCTCAGGTCCAGGTTCAGGTTTCGGCGGCTTGGGCCGCGGTGGTTTGCTCGTATGGATCAACAGCGTGGCTTTTTCCATTTCACCGGCCAGCAGTGCGGGCGCCGCCTTGAGCGTGCGGGCGACGCAGTCTTCCATCGCGGTGCGCTGCTCGGGTGCGGGCTTGCGCAGCACCCAGTCCGCGACTTCTTCCTTCACGCCCGGATGGCCGATGCCGATGCGAAGCCGCCAGTAGTCGCCCGAGCCGAGTTGCGCGTGGATGTCGCGCAGGCCGTTGTGGCCGGCATGGCCGCCGCCGAATTTCAGCTTCGCCTGCCCCGGCACGACATCGAGTTCGTCGTGCACCACGAGGATCTCCTCGGGCTTGATCTTGTAGAAGCGTGCGAGCGCCGCTACTGCGCGGCCCGAGACGTTCATGTATGTCTGCGGCTCGAGCAGCCACACGGTGTTGCCGTGCACGTTGGCGCGCGCGACCAGGCCGTGGTAGCCCTTGTCGGACACGAGCGGCGCTTTCAGCTCGCGCGAGAGCGCGTCGACCCACCAGAACCCGGCGTTGTGGCGGGTGGCTTCATATTCCGGGCCGGGGTTTCCGAGCCCGACGAACAACTTGATTCCCATGCGACGGATTATCGGGTGGGCGCAGCAAAGCAAATGGCCCACCGGAGTGGGCCATTCACGAATTTCCTGTGAGGGAAATTACTTCTTCTTCTTGTCGTCCTTGGCGGGGGCCTTGGCATCGGCCTTCGCGTCCTTGGCCGGCGCGGCGGCCGCAGCCTTCGCGTCCGTCGCCGCGGGAGTGGCGGCCGCAACAGCCGCGCCTTCGGCGGCCACAGCTGCGCCTTCAGCCGGCTCATCGCCACCGACCACAGCCACAGAGACCACCACCGGGTCCTTCTTGCCGTGCGTCACGGCGGCCACGCCCTTCGGCAGCTTGATCTCGGACAGGTGCATCGACACGCCCTTCTTCATGCCGGACAGGTCCACCTCGATGAACTCCGGCAGGTCCGCCGGGAAGCAGGAGATGTCCAGTTCCGACATCACGTGGTTCACGATGCAGTTCTCGAACTTCACGGCCTGCGATTCCTCGGCCTTCACGAAGTGGAACGGCACCTTCATGTGCAGCTTGGTCTTCGCGTCCACGCGCTGGAAGTCGATGTGCACGATCTGCGGCTTGAACGGGTGGTACTGCACGTCACGCAGCAGGACCTTGCTTTCCTTGCCGGCGAGTTCCATGTCGAGGATGGTCGAATGGAAGGTTTCCTTCTTCAGGGCGTGCCACAGCGCGTTGTGATCGAGCTCGATCAGTTGCGGCTGGCCATCGCCGCCGTAGACGATGCCGGGGGCCTTGCCCGTTGCGCGGAGACGGCGGCTCGCACCCGTCCCCTGCTTGTTGCGCTCGAAAGCGGTGAATTTCATTTCTCTCTCCAGATAAATGGGACAACCGCCGCGACCAGCGTGAAGCCCCGCCAAAAACTCAGAACAAATTCTCTTGTTCCGAGAACAAACTCATCACCGACTCGCCCTTGGCGATGCGCGAGATCGTCTCTGCGATCAACGGCGCCACCGAGAGCTGGCGGATCTTGCGTGTCGACCGCGCGGCATCCGCCAGCGGGATCGTGTTGGTCACCACCACTTCGTCCAGCGCCGTGCCCTTGGACAGGCGCTCGATCGCAGGGCCCGAGAACACGGGGTGCGTGCAATACGCATACACGTGTTTCGCACCGCGCTCCTTGAGCACTTCGGCCGCTTTCACCAGCGTGCCGGCCGTGTCGATCATGTCGTCCATGATCACGCAGTTGCGGCCGTCGATCTCGCCGATGACGTGCATCACTTCGCTCACGTTCGCCTTCGGCCGGCGCTTGTCGATGATCGCGAGGTCGGTGCCCAATTGCTTGGCCAGCGCACGCGCACGCACCACGCCGCCGACGTCGGGCGAGACCACGATCAGGTCTTCGTACTTCTTGTGCCGCACGTCGGCCAGCAGCACCGGAGACGCATAGATGTTGTCCACCGGGATGTCGAAGAAGCCCTGGATCTGGTCCGCATGCAGGTCCATCGTCAAAACGCGCGACACGCCCACCGTCTGCAGCAAGTCGGCAACCACCCGCGCCGAGATCGGCACCCGCGCCGAACGCGGCCGGCGATCCTGCCGCGCGTACCCGAAATACGGGATCACCGCGCTGATCCTCTCCGCCGACGCGCGCTTGAGCGCATCGACGATGATCAGCAGCTCCATCAAGTTCTCGTTCGTCGGCGCACAGGTCGACTGCACCACGAACACATCGCGTGCGCGCACGTTCTGGTTGATCTCCACCGTGACTTCGCCGTCGGAAAAGCGCCCGACGGTCGCAGCGCCGAGAGAAATGCCCAGATGCCCCGCAATCTCCGCGGCCAGCGCGGGATTGGCGTTGCCGGTGAACACCATGAAATCGGAATGCGGTTGGGCCTGCTGCATGGGACGGTCAGTCAATTCATTTGGCAGGGGAGGAAGGACTCGAACCCTCGAATGCCGGAATCAAAATCCGGTGCCTTAACCAACTTGGCGACTCCCCTACACAGGTCGAAGGCTGAAACCAGCCGCCAACCGTCAATCGTCGCTGGTTGCCCAACCCGCCAGCGGATGGACTTCCATGTTGCTGCATTCCCTTGCCTGCCAGCCTTCGAGCGGCTGGGCCAGCGTCCTGCCTGGCGGAAGAAGTGCGAACACCGCACTGCCCGAACCGGTCATCCGCGCCTGAAGCCCCTGCGCGCCCAGCCATTGCAGGGCGCCATTCACCGCGGGACACAACCTTTGCGCGACCGGCTGCAGGTCGTTCCCACCGAAGGCAAACGGGTTTGCAGCAAAGCCCGAGATTATAGCAGCGGGGCTGTTCCGCTTCAGGGCCGGGTCCCCGAAGATCTTTGCCGTGGACACGCCTTCGGAAGGCCTGGCCACCGCAAAACGGGCCGCGGGGAGCGCAACGGGTGTGAGCTTCTCGCCGATTCCCTCCACCCAGGCATTGCGGCCCCCAAGGAAAAAAGGCACATCCGCCCCGAGTTCGACGCCGATCGCGGCAAGTTGCGATCGGCCAAGCCCGGTGCCCCACAGGCGATTGAGTGCGAGAAGCGTGGACGCGGCGTCCGAAGAGCCGCCGCCCATGCCGGCTTCAGTCGGAATGCGCTTGTCGATGCCGATGTGCGCGCCAAGCTTCGTTCCCGTCGCCGCCTGCAGTGCGCGTGCAGCGCGGACAGTCAGATCGTCTTCAGGCAGCGGTGCGCCCAGGTCTTCGCGGGAGATCGAGCCGTCATCGCGCCGCTCGAAGTTCAGCGTGTCGCACCAGTCGACCAGCATGAAGGCCGACTGCAGCAGGTGCATGCCGTCCTCGCGGCGGCCGAGCACGTGAAGGAAGAGGTTGAGCTTGGCCGGCGCCGGTACGTCGTACAGCGCGCGCGCCGCAATCATGGCTTCACGCGCAAACGCTTCAGCGTCTCCTGCAAGGTGTCGTTGTCGCTGTTCAGGAGGAGGCCTTCCTTCCACACCGTGTGGGCGCGGTCGCGCTGGCCCATGCTCCACAGCACTTCACCCAGGTGTGCGGCGATGTCGGCGTCGGGCCGTTGCTTGTACGCCGTCTCGAGGATTCGCAGCGCTTCGTCCTTGCGGCCCAGGCGGAACTCGACCCAGCCGAGGCTGTCGCTGATGAAGGGATCGTCCGGCGCGAACGTCAGCGCCTTCTGGATCAGGTCCTTTGCTTCCGGCAGGCGGGTGTTGCGCTCGGCAAACGAGTAGCCGAGAGCGTTGTACGCGTGGTGGTACTCGGGTTTGGTTGCAATCACCTGGCGCAGCAGGCGTTCCATCTCGGGCAGGTTGCCCATCTTCTCCGCGATCATCGCCTGGTCGTAGACGAGGTCGGCGTCGAACGGCTGCTTCGCATTGGCTTGCGCCAGCACTTCGAAGGCGGCCTTGTACTGCTTGTTGTCACGAAGCAGTTGCACCTCGGCGAGCATTTTCGTGCGCGCATCTCCGGGCTCGCGCTCGGGCAACTGGCGAATGAGCTTGCGCGCATCTTCGAGCTTGCCCTGCCGCGCGAGGATCGATGCACGGCGCTGCTGCGCCGCGACCAGGTCCTGCGGATTCTCGATCTTGTCGAGCCATGCGTTCGCCATCGGGAAGTCCTTGCGCTTCTCGGCGATGCGCGACAGCCCGAGATAGGCCTGCGCCTGGCCCGCACCGCGTTCGTCCTTCGATTGCGATTTCGACAGCTCGATGTATTTCTTGTACGAAACCTCGGCGGCGATGTCCTGGTTGTCCTGCAACAGCAGCATGCCTTGCACCAGCCAGGCCTCCGCGAAATCGGGCCGTTGCGTGGTGACGGTTTGCACCTGCTGCGACGCCTCGCTGTAGCGCTGGTTGTCCACGAGCACGCGGGCATACGCCATGCGCAGCTCCGGCAGCGGCTTGCCTTCGAGGTAGCGCTTGAACAACTGCTCTGCCTCGGGTTGCTTGGGGTCGATCAGTTCCAGCGCCAGCAGCGCGGGGCCTTCGGCCCCCGGATTGATGGCTTGCGCGCGGCGCACGGCATCGACTGCACCCGCCGGGTTCGATGCCGCCAGCCGCAGGCGGCCGATCGCCGACCACGCGTTCGGGGCGGTGTCCTTCTGCGCGAGCGCATCGGACAGCGCCTGCTCGGCCACCTGCGCCGCCAGCTTCTTGTCGCTCGCGCGGGAATACAGCCGGGGCACCGACACGAGCACGGCGCTGCGGTCTTGCGGCTGCGTGAGGGCGATCTCGGCGCGCAGCGGCTCGATGCTTTCCTGCAGGCGGTTGAGCGCCACGAGGATCTGCAGGACGTAGCGATTCGCTTCGCGCGATTCCGGGAATGCCTGCTTCCACGCACGTGCAGCTTGCAATGCGGCGTCGCCGGAACGCGCCTGGAATGCCACCTCGACGGCGCGCTGGTAGAGCGCAGGGTCGTTCGTCTTGCGCGCCGCATCGAGGATGAGCGACACGCCGGTGTTGGCCTCGCCGGTGCGCGCGCTGAGCTCGCCCACCAGCAATTCGTAGAAAAGTTGCGCGTCGAGCGCGCTGGGTTGGGCGGGTGCGGAGAGTTTGTCTTCGTCGTCCTGCGCACGTGCGATGCCGGTGGCGGCGACGATGGCCAGCACGATGGCCGCCAGTGGGAAACGCTTCATCGGGCCATGATAATCCCGGCGGGTTAACGCCTCCTGACCATGCCCGAACTCCCCGAAGTCGAAGTCACGCGGCTCAGTTTCGCCGACCGCATCGCCGGCGCAACGATTCGCGCGGTGCGCAGCGGCAAGCCCTTGCGCTGGCCGCTCGGTATCGATCCGGCAAAGCTCGTCGGCCGCCGCGTCGATGGGGTGCGCCGGCGCGGCAAGTGGCTGCTGATGGATCTGGATGACGGCTTGCTCCTGTTGCACCTGGGGATGTCCGGCAGCCTTGCGTTCGCGAACCGCCAACCCGATCCGGGCACGCATGACCACTTCGACCTCGTCACCACGCACGGCACGCTGCGCTTGAATGATCCGCGCCGCTTCGGTGCGGTGGTCTATGCCCCGCGTGAGGATTCGCCGCAGGGCGACAAGATGCTGGGGCGCCTGGGCGTCGAGCCGCTTTCGGACGACTTCGATGTGAAACTTTTCCATGACGCGCTGAAGAAACGCAACGCGGCCATCAAACAAGTCCTGCTTGCGGGCGATGTCGTCGTGGGTGTGGGAAACATCTACGCATCCGAAGCGCTGTTCCTCGCGCGCATCCGACCGACGGTGCGCGCTTCGCGCATCAGCCGGCCGCGGGCGGCGAAGCTGCGCGACGCGATCCGCGAGGTGCTGACGCGTGCGGTCGAAAAAGGAGGCAGCACGCTGCGCGATTTCTCCAATGCGCGCGGCGAGGAGGGCTACTTCCAGCTCGAGGCGATGGTGTACGACCGCGGCGGCGAGCCCTGCCGGGTTTGTGCCACGCCAATCAAAAGGTTACGGCAGGGCCAAAGGGCCACTTATTACTGTCCCCATTGCCAGAAAAGCTGAGCAGTAACAGGCACTTGGGTGCTATATTGAACCGATCCCCCGAGACCAGCAGTGGCTTCTTTCAACGAACAATTCGACCAGCACGGCGCCTGGCGGCGCGAGTTTGCGCTGCGCCTGAAACTCCTGTCGGAATGGTTGAAGGACCACGAGCTGCTCGATGCCGCGGTCGAAGAGCGGCTGCGGCGCCTGCAGACGCAGGTGCGCTCGGACAAGGTCATGGTGGCCTTCGTGGCCGAGTTCTCGCGCGGCAAATCAGAGCTGATCAACGCGATCTTCTTCGCCGGCTACAAGCGGCGCATCATGCCCGCGAGCGCGGGGCGCACGACGATGTGCCCGACGGAGCTCGGCTACGACAGCGAAGTTCCGCCTTGCCTGCGCCTGCTGCCGATCGAAACGCGCCTGCAGCCGCAAGCGCTGATGGAATGGCGCGGCGCGCCCGAAAAGTGGACGCGCATTGACCTTGACGTGAACGATCCGCAGCAGCTCGCGCAGGCATTCGAGAAGGTCGCCGAAGTGCGGCACGTCTCGAAGGAAGACGCGAAGGCGCTGGGCTTCTGGCACGAGGAGCGGCCCGAAGACAACCCGATGGTCAATGCCGAGGGCAAGGTCGAGATCCCGAAGTGGCGGCATGCACTGATCAATATCGCGCATCCGCTGCTCAAGCAGGGCCTCGTGATCCTCGACACGCCGGGCCTGAACGCGATCGGCGCGGAGCCGGAACTGACCGTCAACCTGATCCCGCAAGCGCATGCGGTGCTGTTCATCCTCGCCGCGGACACGGGCGTGACGAAGTCCGATCTCGCCATCTGGCGCGAGCACCTGATCACCGAAGCCGAAAACCTCGAATCGCGCCTGGTCGTGTTGAACAAGATCGACACGATGTGGGACCAGCTGTCCACGCCGGAGCAGATCCAGGCCCAGATCGACAAGCAGCGCGCGACGACGGCCGAGATCCTGCAGCTGTCTCCCGAGCAGGTGATCCCGGTGTCGGCGCAAAAGGGGCTGCTGGCGAAAGTCAGCCACGATCCCCAGCTGCTGGAGAAGAGCAACCTGCCTTCGCTCGAGCGCGCGCTCGGCCAGGGGGTGATGGGGCAGCGGCAGAAAATCCTGCGCTCGGCGGTGTCGTCCGGCATCACGGAGCTGCGCACCGAAGCCGGCCGCGCCATCAACATCCGGCACCGCGACCTCGCCGAGCAGGCGATCGAGCTCAAGGGCCTGCGCGGCAAGAACATCTCGGTCATCAAGCACATGCGCGCGCGTATCGAACAGGAGCAGCGCGACTTCGACATCAGCGGCGCGAAGATCCACGCGGTGCGCTCGGTGCATACCAAGTTGCTGCGCGAAGTGTTCCACATGCTCGGCACGCAGACGCTCAAGGCGGAAATGGCGGAGCTCACCGCGGCCCTTCGCGCACCGGGCATCAAGCTTGGCGTGAAGAAGGCCTACGGCACGACGTTCGAGCGCCTGCGCCAAGGCTTGCAGAAAGCCCAGGCCACGAGCGCCGAAATCCAGACCATGCTCACCGGCACGTTCCGCCAGCTCAATGCGGAGTACGGCTTCTCCCTGCAGGCGCCGCGCGAGCCCGAGCTTGCACGCTACGAGCGTGACCTCGATCTCGTCGAGCGCAGCCACTTGCAATATCTCGGCGTGGCCAATGCCTTCCGCCTTGCGCAGCCGGAGTTTGCCGATCGTCTCGTGCGCGCGCTCGCCACGCGATTGCGCGTGGTGTACGAATCGGCGCTCGGCGAAGTCGAGCTGTGGAACAAGTCGGCCGCCGCGCAGCTCGACGCGCAGCTGCGCGAACGGCGCCGCGCTTTCAGCCGCCGCCTCGAGGCGATCGAGCGCATCCAGGAGGCCGCCACGGGCCTGGACGAACGCATCGCCGAGATCGAGCAGCACGAAGCGGCGCTCAACGCGCTCGACGCGAAGCTCTCGGAGCTCACCGATCACTTGATCCATATCCCCGAGTCGGCCCAGCCGAGCGAAGCGGACGAATCGACCCAGCCCATGCCGCTCGAGCCGCTGCTCAAGAGCGCATGAATTCTCCTGTTGCAGGCTTCGCCGGCCGCATCGTGCGCTGGCAGCAAAGCCACGGGCGCAACACGTTGCCGTGGCAGGCGACGCGCGACCCTTACCGCGTGTGGCTGTCGGAAATCATGCTGCAGCAGACGCAGGTGGCGACGGTGCTCGGCTACTACGCAAGGTTTCTCGAGCGGTTTCCGGATGTGCGTTCGCTCGCGCTCGCGCATGAAGACGACGTGCTTTCGTTGTGGAGCGGCCTGGGTTACTACAGCCGCGCGCGCAACCTGCATCGTTGTGCCAACGAGCTGGTGGTGCGATTCGACGGGGTCTTTCCCGGCACTGCGGACGAACTCGCGACGCTGCCGGGCATCGGCCGGTCGACGGCGGCCGCGATCGCTTCGTTCTGCTTCGGCGAGCGCGTGGCGATCCTCGACGGCAACGTGAAGCGCGTGCTGGCGCGCGTGCTGGCGTTCGACGGAGCGGAACGTGAACTGTGGTCGCATGCCGGCGCGCTGCTTCCGGCGCGAGATCTCGCGAAGGCCATGCCCCGCTACACGCAAGGCCTCATGGACCTGGGCGCCACCGTGTGCCTGCCGCGCAATCCTTCATGCCTGATTTGCCCGGTGCGCGACGTGTGTGCCGCGAGCAAGGCCGGCGAAACCGAACGCTATCCCGCAAAGGGCCGCAAGCCCAAACGCTCCGCGGAATCGCTGTGGTTGCTGCGAGCGCAGACGAAGGACGGCGCAGTGTGGTTGCAAAAGCGCCCCGGTACGGGCGTGTGGGCGGGGTTGTACTGCCTTCCCGTTTTCGAAAGCCGCGCGGCGGTCGATGAAGCGCTGCCGTCGATTCCTGCGCGGGACCAGGCACCGTTCAAGCACGTGCTCACGCACAAGGACCTGCACTTGCATCCGGTCGACGTGCAGGTCGCGCGCAAGCAGCGCTTGCCGATCGAAGGTGACTGGGTCGCCGCAGGCGACTGGCCGGGCCTGGGGTTGCCCGCGCCGATCCGCAAGCTGCTCGCGGCCTAGTCGAGCTCGCGGTGGCGCTTGAGCGTCACCCACTTCGCCCCGAAGGCGCGCGCGAGTTTCTCGACCAGGTACACCGAACGATGCTGCCCGCCCGTGCAGCCGATCGCCACCGTCACGTAGCTGCGATGGTCGCGCGCAAGCGGCTCGAGCCAGTTGCCCAGGAACTTCTCGATCTGGCCGTACATGTCGCGCACTTCCGCATGTTGTTCGAGGTACGCGATGACGGCGGCGTCGCGCCCAGTGAGGTCCTTGAGCGCGGGCTCGTAATGCGGATTGGGCAGCATCCGGACGTCGAACACGAAATCGGCATCGACCGGGATGCCGCGCTTGAATGCGAACGACTCGAACACCAGGGTGAGCCGCGACACGGTTGCAGACAGCAGCGCCTTCACATGAGCCTGCAATTGCGAAGGGCGGATCTGGCTGGTGTCGATCACGATGGCGTGCTCGCGCAGGTCCGACAGCAGCTCGCGCTCCAGCTCGATCGCATCGACCAGTGCATGTTGCTGGTCGAACGCGCTTTCGCCCGTCCCGCTGTGGCCGGACAGCGGATGGCGGCGCCGGGTTTCCGAGAAACGGCGGACCAGCGTGTCGGTGGTTGCATCGAGGAACAGCGAACGCAGGTTCACGCCCTTGGCGCGCAGTTCGCGCAGCTGCTTCGGCACGAGCGGCAACGACGTCGCACTGCGCACATCCATCGCAATCGCGACACGCCCCGCCGCGCTTTGCTGTTCGAGCTCCACGAAATCCAGGAGCAGCTGCGGCGGCAGGTTGTCGACGCAGTAATAGCCGGCGTCCTCTAGCGCGCGCAGCGCCACCGACTTGCCGGAGCCCGACATGCCGGTGATGAGGACGATCTCGATCGTCATGGAGAACCCGAGAGCATTTCCTTCGCGTGCGCGAGCGTGGTGCCCGACAGGCGCTCGCCGCCCAGCATGCGCGCGACTTCGGCCACGCGCTGTTCGCCTTGCACGGGGCTCACGCTGCTCGACGGGCCCTTTGCGTCGCTGCGTTTTGCGACAACGAGGTGATGGTCCGCGCACGACGCGACCTGCGGCAGGTGCGTCACGGCAAGCACCTGCCTGTCGCGGCCCAACTGCTTCATCAGGCGCCCCACGGTTTCCGCGACAGCGCCGCCGACGCCCGCATCGACCTCGTCGAAGATCAGCGTCTGCGCGGTGCCGAGGCGGCTCGTCGTCACCGCGATCGCGAGCGCGATGCGCGACAGCTCGCCGCCCGAAGCGACCTTGCCGACGGCCCGCGGCGTGCTGCCGGCATGCCCCGCGACGAGGAAAGCCACGTCTTCCAGCCCGCTTTGTTGCGGCTCGGCCAGCGGGTGCATTTGCACCTCGAAGCGGCCGCCTTGCATGCCCAGCCCCTGCATCGCGGCGGTGACGGCCTTCGCAAGCTGCGGTGCGTATTTCGCGCGCGCCTTCGAGACCGCGCGCGCTTCGGTCATGAACACGTCATGCGCCTTCTTCTCAGCAGCTTCCAGCGCTGCAAGATCCGCGGCCGCATCGAGTTTCGCGAGCTCCTCTTTCCACGACGCGAGCAGCGCGGGCAGCTCCGCAGGCTGGCGCCGATAGCGCCGCGCCAGCGACATCCAAAGCGACATGCGCTCATCCAGTTGCGCGAGCCGCTGCGGATCGAGCTCGGTCTTGCGCAGGTAGGCATGCAGCGAATGCGCCGTGTCTTCGACCTGCGCCAGGGACGACGCGAGGATCTCGGCGAACTCGCGGAACTGGGGCTCGACGTGCTCCTGCGCTTCAAGCAGCGACTGCGCCTGTGCCAGCGCGCGCGACGCGCTGCCTTCATCGCCTTCGAGCGATTCGATCGCGCCTTGTGCCGCTTCGAGCAGCGACTGCGCATTGGCCAGCCGCGTATGGCTGGCATTCAGCTCGTCCCACTCGTCGGCGCCGGGCGCGAGCTTGTCGACTTCGCCGATCTGCCATGCGAGCCGCTCGCGCTCGCGTTGCAGCGAATCCTGCGCCGCGCGCGCATCGGCGAGCGTCTTGCCGGCTGCACGCCACTTTTGCCACGCATCGCGAATCGACTGCGTGGTGATGCCCGCGTAGCCGTCGAGCAGCGCACGCACGGCGTCGGCACGCGTCAGGCTTTGCCACGCATGCTGGCCGTGGATGTCAACGAGCGAATCGGCGAGCTCGCGCAACTGTGTCGCGGTGGCCGGAGTGCCGTTGATCCACGCTCGGCTCTTGCCCTGGCTGTCGATGCTGCGGCGAACGAGCAGCGCGTCTTCGCATTCGAAGCCCGCCTCCTGCATCCACGGCACCAGCGATTCGGGCAGGTCGAATTCGGCCGTGACTTCGGCGCGCGTTGCGCCTTCGCGCACGACGGCACTTTCCGCGCGTGCACCCAGTGCAAGCTGCAATGCATCGATCAGGATCGACTTGCCCGCGCCCGTCTCGCCGGTGAGCACGGAGAAACCGCCGGCCAGCTCCAGCTCGAGCTCGCGGACGATCACGAAATCGCGCAGCGCGATGCGCTTGAGCATTTACGAGTGCCCTTCGTTCCAGTGCAATTTCTTGCGCAGTGTGTCGAAGTACGTCCAGCCGCGGGGGTGAAGGAAGCGCACCGTATGGTGTGATCTCTTTACCGTGACGCGGTCGCCCAGCCGCAGCGACGCGAGCGACTGCATGTCGAAATTTGCGCTGGCGTCGCGGCCCGAGACGAGCTCGATGGCGATCTCCGACGCATCCGGCAGCACGATCGGCCTGTTCGACAAGGTGTGCGGCGCGATCGGCACGAGCACCCACCCCGGATTGGAGGGGTGCAGCAACGGGCCGCCGGCCGACAGTGCATAAGCCGTCGAGCCCGTCGGCGACGCGATGATCAAGCCGTCCGCACGCTGGCTCGCGACGAAATGGCCGTCGACTTCCACGCGCAGCTCGACCATGCCCGACGTTGCTCCGCGATTGACGACCACGTCATTCATCGCCGTCGCCTCGAACACGGTCTGACCATCGCGGACCACGCCGGCGTCCATCACTGTGCGGTGGTCTTCCTCGAATTGCCCCGCCAGCATGGGGGCGAGCGCCTCGCGAAAACTGCCCAGCGCGATGTCGGTGATGAAGCCCAGCCGCCCCTGGTTGATCCCGATCAGCGGCACGCCGTACTGCGCCATCCGCCGGCCCATGCCGAGCATCGTGCCGTCGCCCCCGACCACCAGCACCAGGTCGCATTTCTCGCCGATCTGGGGCACATCCATTGCGGCGTACCCTGAAATGCCCGAAGCCTGCGCCGTCTCGCCCTCCAGGACCACGTCACACCCTAGCGATGCGAGAAACTTCGCCACATCCTCCAGCGCAGCGAGCGACGAAGCCCCGCCCGGCCCGGAGGCGGTGGTGTGGTACTTGCCGACGAGCGCGACGTGGCGAAACTGGGATTTCATTGCCTGGGAAATTACAGCATCAATCTTCTCACCTCGCTGGATAAAATGACATGCAAATGCTCGACGATCGCGCGAAGCTGTTGTTGAAGGCCCTGATCGAGCGGTACATCGCCGAGGGCCAGCCGGTAGGCTCGCGAACGCTGTCGCGCGCCTCGGGGCTGGATCTGTCCCCCGCGACCATCCGCAACGTGATGGCCGACCTCGAGGAGCTCGGCCTGATCGCCAGCCCCCACACCTCCGCCGGGCGCATCCCCACCGCGCGCGGCTATCGCCTGTTCGTCGACACCATGCTCACCGCCAGGCGCGAGCAGATGGCCAACGCGCCCGAACTGCCGCCGGACCAGCCGCAGAAGGTGATCGCGCATGCGGCGCAGCTGCTGTCGAACATGTCGCAGTTCGTCGGCGTGGTGATGGCGCCGCGCCGCACCTCCGTCTTCCGCCACATCGAGTTCCTGCGGCTGTCGGAGCGGCGCTTCCTCGTGATCATCGTCTCGCCCGACGGCGACGTGCAGAACCGCGTCGTGTTCACGCAGCACGATTACACGCAGTCGCAATTGATCGAGGCCGCCAACTTCCTGAACGCGCACTACGCGGGAATGACCATCGAGCAGGTGCGCGACAAGATCAAGACCGAGGTCGAGACGCTGCGCGGCGAGATCGCCGAACTGATGCAGGCGGCGGTGCAAATGAGCACCGACGCGATCCGCGAACAGGACGAAGTGGTGATCTCCGGCGAGCGCAACCTGCTCGCCGTCTCGGATTTCACGCACGACATGGGCCAACTGCGCCGCGCCTTCGAGCTGTTCGAGCAGAAGACGCAATTGATGCGCCTGCTGGACATCTCCGAGCAGGCGGCGGGCGTTCGCATCTTCATCGGCGGCGAAAGCCAGGTGGTGCCGATCGAGGAGCTCAGTGTCGTAAGCGCGCCGTACCAGGTGGATGGGCAGGTGGTCGGCACGCTCGGCGTGATCGGGCCGATGCGCATGCCCTACGATCGCATGATCCAGATCGTGGACATCACGGCAAAGCTCGTGAGCAACGCGCTCAGCCACAACAAGTAGAACGATGAAGAGACAAGCACTGGGCGCGCTCGCGCTCGCCATGGCCTGCGCAAGTGCAGGCGCCGAACGCACCGCTTTCGCGCCCGAAGCTTTCGCGCGGCACATCAAGGTGCTCGCATCCGACGAATACGAAGGCCGCGCACCCGCCAGCCCGGGCGAGGAAAAGACCGTCGCTTACATCGTGCGGCAGTTCAAGGCTGCGGGGCTGAAGCCGGGCGGCGACGCGATCGGCGATGGCGGCCGCGCGTGGACGCAGCGCGTGCCGCTGCGGCATTTCACTTTCGCGGGGCCGGTGAAAGTGAGCGTGGGTGCGGGTGGCGCTCGCGAGGAGTGGACGCAAGGCGAGCAACTGTCGCTGCTCCCCGCGCGAACGGGCGTGACCCGGCTCACGATCGCGGATGCCCCTGTCGTATTCGCCGGCTACGGCGTGACAGCGCCCGAGCGCAACTGGAACGACTTCAAGGGCTACGACGTGAAGGGCAAGATAGCGCTCGTGCTCGTGAACGATCCGGATTTCGAGACGGGCGTGGGCGATTTCGGCGGCAAGGCGATGACGTACTACGGCCGCTGGACGTACAAGTTCGAAGAGGCCGCGCGCCAGGGGGCAGTGGGCTTTCTCGTGGTCCACGAGACGGCTGCCGCGGGTTACGGCTGGAATACGGTGAAGAATTCAACCGAAGACGTCTTCGACTTCGTGCGCGCACGTCCCGAAGAAGCGCACGCGCCGCTCGAAGGCTGGATCCAGCGCGACGCGGCTGCGGCGCTGATGAAGAAGGCGGGGCTTGACTTCGATGCGCTCAAGAAGGTTGCCCAGACGCGCGAATTCAAGCCCGTCGAATTGCCGGGCGTGACATTGTCCGTCGACGTGCCGCTCAACGTGGAGCAGGCCGTGAGCCACAACGTGCTCGGCGTCGTGACGGGCAGGCGCCGTCCGCGCGAAACGGTGCTCTATACCGCGCACTGGGATCACCTCGGTGTCGGCCGCCCCGACGCGAAGGGCGACCGCATCTACAACGGCGCCGTCGACAACGCGAGCGGCGTCGCGTTGCTGGTGGAACTCGCCCGTGCTTTCGGCAGGTCGCCGCGCCCCGACCGCTCGGTCGTGTTCATGGCGACGACCGGCGAAGAAAAACTGTTCCTCGGCACGGACTACTACGTCGCGAATCCGCTGTATCCGCTGGAGACGACGGCCGCCGACCTGAACATGGACGGCATGAACGTCCGTGGGCGCTCGCGCAACGTGTCTGCCGCGGGTGAGATTCCGTTGACGCTGCTCGATCACATGGTCCGCGTCGCCGCGAAGCACGGCCTCGCGTATTCGCGAGAGTCCCATCCGGAGTACGGCAGCTATTTCCGCAACGACCACTTCCCGTTCGCGCGGCGCGGCGTGCCGGCGATCACGTTCGGCGGCGGGGGCGACCTGGAAAAAGGCGGCAATGCGGCGTCCGAAGCGGCATACGAAGCCTACAAGCGTGACAAGTACCACCAGCCCGCCGACGAATACGACCCGAACTGGGATTTGCGCGGCATGGTGCAGGAAGCCGAAGTGTTCTTCGACCTGGGCCGCGAGCTTGCCAACACGCGCGAATGGCCCGAGTGGAAGGCCGGCGCGGAGTTCAAGGCGATCCGGGATGCGACACAATCGCAGCGGGCAGGCCGTTAGCTCAGTTGGTTAGAGCAGGGGACTCATAATCCCTTGGTCGCTGGTTCAAGTCCAGCACGGCCTACCACGCAGATGCTGGAAAGTTTCCTGTGTTTCGGATGGTTCGCGTAGGCTACACGGTTACGTATGGCGCAAGCTGTATCCGAACGGCTCGCGAGCCCGCGCTTCGCGTAGTGTCGGGCCATGGAAGGCGTCTGGAAACTGGCGGGAATCTTCGCGGTCGGCGCGCTTGCCGGCGGTGTCGCCGCAGGTTGGCTCGTCGGGCATGAGGAGCTCTGGCATCCGTTGTTCGCCAGCGAAGCCCGGACGCCGCCAAAGAAGGTGGCGCCCACACAGGCGTCGATTCCGCAGCAGGCGCCGTGCCCTGCGGTGCCCACGATCAATCCGACATCCGCACAGGATGGCCAGCTCAAGCTCGTCGACAAGTTGAGCGGGCAACGCGAAACGGACGTCCACGGCCTTGTGATCATCGGCAAGGAAGCGGCTGCGGGTGCGCGCGCACGCGACGCTGAAGTGGCGTTCATCATGGCCTGCCGCGTCGCAACGCAATTGAAGCTCGACTCCGTGTCGCTGGCCGACGCCAAGTACCAGCTCGGCTGGCACTACGCGACCGTGGCCGGCAACGCCACCGGCGAGGTGCGTGACGATTTGTCGCGCCGCGCGCGGCCGCTCTACGAAGATGCGCTGCGCGTCTATACGGCGCGGCTTGGCGGCAACAACGAGAAGACGCAATTCGCCGCGAACGGCCTCGCCGCGTTGCGGCAGCCTGTGGCCAGCGCCGCGCCGCCCCAACCGGCGATCACTGCAGCCGCGCCGCCCAAGCCGGAAGCCGTTGCCGCCACGCCGCGGCCCCCTGTTGTTGCCGCCTTGCCGCGCGTGTTGCCACCCGTGCGTCGAACGCTGCCGGACGATCGCCGGAACGACACGCGCGTGGCCGGTGCGCCGCGCGCGCCGGCGGCCCGGCCGAGTTTCGATTGCGCAAAGGCGCATTCGCGCGCCGAGCGGATGATCTGTGGCGACGCCCAGCTTGCGCAACTCGATCGCGAGCTCGGGCAGCTTTATTCACGCGCGAAGGCGCGCGCGGCGGACCCGGCGGACTTCAAGCGGCACAGCGACGCGGAGTGGCGCCGCCGCGAAACGAGTTGCAGCGACCGGCAATGCCTGCTGGCCTGGTACGCGCAACGCCGCGCCCAGCTGCTGGACGAGATCGACGCGCGGCGCGCGACCGGCTAGCTCAGTCCAGCGCCGACAGGTAGTTCGCCAGCACGTCGATGTCCGCATCGCCCAGCGGGCGCGCGGCCGACGTCATGTTCCCGTCCATGTCGAAGCGCGTGCCGGCCCTGAAGCCCCGCAACTGCGCGCGCAGGTACTCGGGCTGTTGTCCCGCCAGGCGCGGGATGTGTTGCTGGCCCTTCAGCGCCGGACCATGGCACACGACGCAGTTGAACTTCTCGGCGAGCGCCTTGCCCGCTGCCATTGCTTCATCGCCCGGCTTCCTTGCAGGCGGCTCGTGCGCTTGCGCCGAAAAGAATTTTCCGAGTGCATTGATGTCGGCGTTGGTCAGCGTGTCGGCGACCGGAGACATCAGCGGATCCGTCCTGCGCTTTTCGCGGAACATCACCAGCTGCGTGCCGATGAATTGCGCGGGCTGCGCAGCCAGCGACGGCACGGCCGCGTTCTGCGAATTCCCGTTCGGACCGTGGCATGCGGCGCAAAGTTGCGGGTCCGCGGCGGCGTGGCCTATCGCCGCCGCGAAAACACCGGCCAGCAGGCCGGCCTTACTTCGCATAACTGACGCGGTAGATCACCCCGTTGTAGTCGTCGGAGACGAGCATCGAGCCGTCGCGCAGCACCAGCACGTCCACCGGCCGGCCCCACATCGGCGGGTCGGCCTTCGCATCCTCGAGGAAGCCCTCGAGGAACGGAACCATCTTCGTCGCGCCCTTCGCATCCTGCGACACGCGCATCACGTTGTAGCCCTGCTTGTTCGTGCGATTCCACGACCCGTGCATCGCGATGAAGATGTTGTCGCGGTATTCCGCGGGGAACATCTTGCCGTTGTAGAACTTCATGCCCAGCGGCGCGATGTGCGCCCCGAGTTTCATGACCGGCTTGTCGAATTCGGCGCACGTGCGGGTCTTGCCGTACTCCGGGTCGGGGAAGTCGCCCTGGTGGCAGAACGGGTAGCCGAAGTTCATGCCCTTGTGCGTGACGCGATGCAAGGTGTCGTGCGGCGTGTCGTCATCGATCCAGTCTCGCGCATGGTTGGTGAACCAAAGCTGCTTCGTCTTCGGGTGGAAGTCCATGCCGACCGAGTTGCGCACGCCGTGCGCCACCGTCTCGATCTTGCCCGTCTGGGGATCCACGCGGTTCACGG
>DATLBJ010000076.1:0-21719 GCA_035526975.1 Ramlibacter sp. | reverse complement strand
AGTCGAGTGGCAGACATTTGTTTTCCTTCGCTCGCCGCGATGCAAGCATTGGTGATGCTATGTGCCGCAGGTGTTGAAGTTCGGCGTCGTTTCAAACACTTTCGGCCTTTTCCGAAACTGCCGCCGTCGCTGCGACATTTGCCCCCGCCGAGCAGCCCGTATGTGCGCCGGCGCACGGACTGCCGCCGGCAATGTTCGACACCGCACAAACGCGGGAGGGAGACCCTCCTGCGCAAAACGGGCGGTTCTGGCCTCGCGCAACCGTATGCAACGCCCGACACTCGGCTGCCATGTTCGTTGAAAACCGCCGCGATCCCCGAGTTGCAATGGCGCTGCGCCTGAAAGTCGGCGCGGGCATCGACGCGGTCACGCGCGACGTGAGTCCATCGGGCCTCTACATCGAGCTTCCCGGCGAACACGTCATTGACGGGACCTTGTTCTTCGAGCTGGACCTCGAGGAAGCGAACATGAAGTTCACCGCGGAAGGAACGGTCGTGCGTGTCGAACATCGCAACGGTTGCACGGGCATTGCCGTGAAGCTCGTGGCCGGCCGGCTGCAATCGATCGCTTGAGCAGGTCAACGCAACCTCCCGCCCGCGCGGGGGGAGGCCTCCCCCCCAAGTCGGGAGCACGCACCCATCCACCGCGTTTGCATCGCTTCTATTCTGGCTCGGCACCCCACAAGAGACGACATGAACGCGATGCTGATCCCGCCCAGCGCCACTCCCGGCGAATTCGTGCTCGCGGCAATCGTGGTCACGGCAGCGGTGATCGACTGGCGCACTTCGCGGATTCCGAACTGGCTGACCGCCGGCGGCATGCTCGCCGGCATGTTGCTCAGCCTGCTGCCCCAAGGTGTCGGATTCGTTCACGCGGTGCTCGGTGCGGGCAGTGCGCTCGCGTTGCTGATCCCGTTGTGGCTGCTGCGCACGACCGGCGCGGGCGACGTGAAGCTGCTCGTCATGGTGGGCGCCTTCGTCGGCGTGCCCGGAATTTTCTTCGTGCTGCTGTTCACGATGCTCGCCGGCGGCATTTTTGCGGTGGCGCTGGCCGTCGTGCGCGGCCACGTGCTGCAGATGGCGCTCAACGTTCGCGAATTGCTGCAGCACACCGCACTCGCGGCCGTGCACCGGTACCGCCCCGGCAACGGCGGCATTGCCTCCGTGGGCCAGCTGCCCTACGGCGTGTGCATCTGCGTTGGCACGTCCGCATGGCTGGCGTGGCAGGTGCTGCAGCGATGAACCCTCATTCCTGGAGATCGACATGAGAAACATGAAGCCCGTCGCCCTGCTGGTGCTCGCCATCGCAACCGGCCTCGCGGCCGCGGTGTACGCAGCCGGTTGGGTCGCGCAGCGCGCCACGCTCGCATCCCAACCGGTGGTCGTCGCCGCCGTGGACATCGAGCTCGGCAGCCGGATCCATCCGCAGATGCTCACCACTGCGGAGTGGCCGACGGGCTCGCTGCCCGCCGGCGCTTTCCGCGATGTCAAGGAACTGCAGGACCGCGTCCTGAAAGTCGGGGTGCTGCGCGGCGACGCCATCCTGGACCGCAAGCTCGCGCCGAGCGGCACGCAAGGCGGCCTGTCCGCGGTGATCGCCCAGGGCAAACGCGCGATGACCGTTCGTGTGAACGACGTCGTCGGCGTCGCGGGTTTCGCCCTGCCGGGCAATTACGTCGACGTGATGGTCAACTCGCAGCAGGACCAGGCGCGCGGCGAAGTCCCGGTGCCGGTGAGCATGACCGTGCTGGAACACGTCCTCGTTCTCGCCGTCGCGCAGGAAGCCAGCCGCGACGACACGAAACCGAAGGTGGTCAGCGCCGTGACGCTGGAACTCGCGCCGGAAGACGCTGAAAAGCTCGACCTCGCGCGCAGCGTCGGCACGCTGTCGCTGGTCCTGCGCAACCAGCTCGACAAGCTCAGTGTTGCAACGAACGGCGTGACGAAGGTCGACCTGCTGCGGCTGCGTCCCGTCGTCGACACACGCATCGCCGGTGCACCCGCCGCGCCGGCACCGCGAGCAACGCCTGCACGACCGCATCCCCGGCCCGCGCAAGGCCCTTGTGTCGAAGTGATCCGCAATGCCACCCGCGCCAGCGAATGCTTCTGAAAGCCGACCGTGAAACACACACTCACTCCCGCCTTGCTTGCGTTGTGCGCGACGACGGCGATGAACGCCGGTGCGCAGCAAACTCCCGAGGCCGCCGCCCCGGCTGCGCGATTGGCGCCTGCCGCGCGTGTCGCGCCGTCGCCGGTCCTCAAGCCCTGCCAGTCGGTGACGGTGGATGCGCCAACCTACCTGACGCTCGGGAAGTCGCAGGTGATCCGCCTGGATTTTCCCGCTGCCCGCATGATGGTCGGCGGCTCGGGCAACAGCGCGGCCGGGCGCGCGGTTGCTGCAGGCGCGGCGCCGGCGGCGGGCGGGCGTGCTCCCGCGACCGCCAATCATGGCCCGTCCGGCGTGGCGGACACCGAGATCACGCTGCTGTCGCCGACCGAGCTGTTCTTCCTCGGCCGCAAGTCGGGCTCGATGAACGTCGTGCTGCAAAGCGCGGACGGCCGCTGCGTGATCAAGGATCTCGTGGTCACGGTCGACCCCGCAACGCTGCAATCCAGCATCACCCAGCTGATGCCCGATGAAACCGGCGTGCGCGTGCGTGCCGCCGAAGACACCATCGTCCTCAGCGGCACGGTGAGCGACTCGGTGCGGCAGGAACAGGTGCTTGCACTCGCCGGAGCGTATGGCGAGAGCAAGAAGGTCGTGAACTTCATGCGCGTCGGCTCGCCGCAGCAGGTGATGATCGAAGTGAAGATCGCCGAGGTCAGCAAGACGCTGCTCGATTCGCTCGGATTCGATTTCAGCCGACTCGTCACTTCCGCCAGCGGCATGACGTCGTCGATCATCTCGGGGATCATCGGCGGCGGTGCGGCCGCGCTCGGCCGGTTCGGGCCGAACGTCGGCGGCGGCACGATCAGCGGCAGCGCGGCAGGCAGCGTCGCGGGCCGCAGCGGCGCCGCGACAGGAAATTTCGCGACGACCTCGCGCGGCGCGACGCTGCTCGGCATCGACGCGCAAAAGAAGGACGGCATCGTGCGCGTGCTGGCCGAGCCGAACATCATGGCCATCAGCGGACAGGCCGCAAGCTTCCTGTCGGGCGGCAAGATCTTCATTCCCGTCGCGCAGAGCAACTCCACCGGCGGCTCGACGATCACACTGGAAGAAAAGGAATTCGGCGTCGGCCTGCGCTTCACGCCGACAGTGCTGGACGGCACGCGCATCAACCTGAAGCTGGTGTCGGAAGTCTCGGAGCTGTCGCAAACCGGCTCTCCGTTCACGACCGCGAACGGCATCACCGCGATCCTGCCGTCGATGACGACGCGGCGCGTCGACACGACCGTCCAGCTCCACGATGGCCAGAGCTTTGCCGTCGCCGGGCTGATCAAGAACAACCTGACCCAGGCCCTCGACAAGTTTCCCGGGCTCGGCGACGCACCGGTCCTCGGTGCGCTGTTCCGCTCGACCGAGTTCCAGTCGGACCAGACCGAGCTGATGTTCCTCATCACCGCGCGACTGGTGAAGCCGATGACCGGGCCGGTCACGCTTCCCACGGACAACCATGTGGCGCCGACACCGGGCGACGCCTTCATGCGCGGCAAGTCCGAAGGAGATCGCAAATGAAATCGCTCGTGCCCCTCACGCTGTTCATCGTGCTCGCCGGCTGCGCCGGTACCAGCGCCACGCCCAACTACGACATGCGCTTCGGCGATGCGGTGCGCGAGGCGCGCCAGCGGATGACGCTCAACCCCGCCGCCGCATCCACCGACCCCGTGGCGGGCATGGACGGACGCGCGGCGCACGAGGCGCAGGAGCGCTACCAGGACAGCTACAAGACCCCGCCGCCGGTGGTCAACGTCATCAATATCGGCGGGTCCGGCGGCCGCGGCGGCCAGTGAACACGACGCCGCGAAAGGAGGCGAATGCCATGGACTGAATGCACCGCCACGCTTGTTCCCGAATTCACCAACTTCAACGAGGTAACCCCATGAACCAGATCCTGAACATGTTCCGCGCGTTCCTGCGCGAAGACGACGGCGCGCAAGTCGTCGAGTACGCGCTGATCATCGCCGTGGTGTCGATCGCACTGGTCGTCGCACTGCAGGCCCTCACGGCCAACGGTGGCGGCTTCTCGGACTTCATCGCGCGCGTGACACGCTGCCTGACCACGGCCACCTGCACCTGATGCATCGCGGCGACGTCCCCGGGGGGCCGCGTCGAGCGCAGCCCCCGGCGGCGTCGGCACACCATGCCGCAAACCCACACGCAAGGCATCGTCGCCCGGCTCCTGCGCGACGAGGACGGCGCCGAACCCATCGAGTACGCGCTGGTCATCGCGGTGATTTCCATCGCACTGGTGCTGGCCCTGCAGCCGGTGTTCCTGGGCGGGCAGTTCGGCTCCTTCATCACGCGGCTGTCGAATTGCCTGTCTGCCGCCGCGTGCAACTGATCATGAATGCTCGCGCTTCAACCCATGCATCGCGCCGCCGCCAGGGCGGTGCGATGCTCGTGACCGCCGCGTTGGTCACGATGCTGCTCCTCGGGTTCGTCGGCGCCGCACTCGACTTCGGACGCCTGTTCGTCATTCGCACGGAGTTGCAGACCGCGATGGACAGTTGCGCCCTCGCGGCGGCACAGGAACTCGACGGGCTCGCCGACGCGATCACGCGCGCGCGGAACGCCGGCAAGAGTGCGGCCGACACGAACCGCGTCGACTTCCAGTCCCCATCATGGGCGGGCCTCGGTCGCCTCGACGCGGCGTCGGGAATCACGTTCCGCGACTCTGCCTACAACGTCACCGCGGCTGCAGTCGCTGCGCGCTATGCGCAATGCGAGCACACGCACACAGGAGCGGCCACCTGGCTGCTGCAAGCGCTCGGGGCCTTCGGCGGGGACGCATCGCTTTCGGCGAACACGCGCAACGTGCATGCACTGGCCGTGGCGACCCGGGGCAGCGCACAGACGACATGCCCGCTGCCGATCGCACTGCGGCCCAAGGTCGCGGGCGCCCCCGCACCGAACTTCGGCTACACACCCGGCGAGTGGGTCACCCTGCTGTCCAAGTCGGACAGCGGCGCGCCCGGCTATGTGGGGTGGGCCAATCTCGACGGCTCGAACAGCGCCGCGAATACCAGCGCCGAAATGAATGGCTTCTGCGGAGTGGCGGTGGGCGCCAACCTAGGCACACCGGGCGTCCAGAGCAGCATCGTGGACAACTGGAACTGGCGGTTCGGCATCTACAAGAACAACCAGCATCCGTACGACCCGAACATGCAACCCGACCGAAGCGGTTATGTGTACACCGCTTCGACATGGCCGTCGCAGAGCAACGCGTGGGGCGGCGCGCGCCCGCCGGGAGCCCCCGCCGGCGCCGCGAACTTCCAGACGATGCGCGCCAACCGCGCGAACTGCATCGCAAGCACGACGGTGAACAACCAGTCCGTCGGTGCCTGCGCGTCGCTCACCGGCATCAGCCTGAACAGCTTCAAGGACCTCATCGAGGGCGGCGCGGCCTCGACCACCGGCCACCAGCGCTGGGGCGGCAACCGCCGCATCGTCCTGGTGCCCGTCACCAAAAGCTATCCGGGCTCCGTCGCCGACTACGCCTGCATGCTGATGCTGCAGCCGCTGTCCACCGGCCTGCCCAACGACGTGAAGCTGGAATTCATCGGCAATGCCGCCAACGTGGGCAGCCCCTGCGCGGCGGGCGGCCTGCCGGGCGGCACCGCCGGTCCGCTCGTTCCGGTGCTCGTGAGATGAAAGCGATGAACCCCCGCCCATCCGAGCGAGGCGCGGCGCTGGTGGAGCTGGCGCTCGTCATCCCGTTCCTGCTCGTGATGGCGATGCTCGTCGCGGAATTCGGCCGCGCGATCTACCAGTACAACGTGCTGGCGAAGTCGGTTCGCGACGCGGCACGGTACCTGACGATGCAAACGCCCGGCACGCACGTGACCGAGGCGAAGAACCTCGTGGTGTATGGAACCACGGCCAGCGGCTCGGCACCGCTCGCCCCCGGCCTGACCACGACGATGGTCTCCGCCGCGTGGCCGAGTGCGCCAGTGGGCACCAACCCGCCGATCAGCACCGTGCAGGTGACCATCAGCGGCTACTCGTTCCAGTCGATGTGGCCCTCGGTGTTCGGTTTGCCGTTCGGGACCGTGCCGTATTCCGACATCGCCGCAACGATGAGGAGGCCGACATGAAGCGCCGTGCCCGTGGAGCCGTGACCGTCGAATTCGCACTGGGACTGATGCTGTTCCTCACGTTCCTGCTCGCGACGACGGACTTGGGCCGCATGCTGTTCACCTGGAACGCGGCGACCGAAGCGACGCGCGCGGGCGCGCGTTACGCGGTCGTGTGCGACGACACGACGCAGGCGGCGAGCGTGTTGTCGCGGATGCAGTTGCTGGTGCCGCAGATCACGGCCGCGAGTGTCACGTGGGCGCCGAGTGGTTGCGGCCCCGCCACCTGCGAAGGCGTGACCGTCGCCGTGACGGGCCTGAACTACCACTGGATCTCACCGATCGCCGGCGCTGCCGCGCTGGCGGCCATCCCGATGCCGACGTTCTCGACGTACCTGCCGCGCGAGCGCATGCGGCAGGACCCCAACAGTGCGACGGCGTGCTCCTGAACAACCATTTGGACTCCATGAAAATCGCGATCCTCTCCCCGAACCGCAAGCATCTCGACGACATGGGAGCGGTGCTGCAGGCGGGCGGCCATCGCGTGCTGCTGGCCGAAGGTGGCAAGACCCGGATGCGCGCCATGGCCGACGACGAGCGGCCCGACGTGATGATCGTGGACGGCATGTGCTGCGATCCGGACGAACTCGTGCTGGTCGAGCAGGTGACCGCGGCCCACCCGGCGCTGCGTGTGTTGCTGCTGTGCGCGTTGCACACGCCGGAGTTCCTGATCGCGTCAATGCGCGCGGGGGTGCGCGAGGTGCTGCCTTCGCCGCCGCCGCGCGAAGCGCTCGAGGCCGCGGTCGCGCGGCTGGGCGCAAGGATGGCGGGCACGCGAACCGCCGCGCGCGGCCAGGTCATCGCGTTCATCGCATCCAAGGGCGGCAGCGGCGCCACGTTTCTTGCGACGAATCTCGCATCGCAGCTGGCGCAAACGCGTTCCGTCCTGCTGCTGGACATGAACCTGCAATTCGGCGACGCACTTTCATTCCTCGGCGACGCGCGGGCGTCAGCCACGCTTGCGGACGTCGCGCGCGACATCACGCGGCTCGACGCGACGCTGCTTGCGTCGAGCGCCACGAAGGTCGCGCCGGGGCTGAGCGTCCTGGCCGCACCGGAGGACATGGCCCAGGCCCTGGACGTGCGCCCGGAGCACATCGACGCGATCCTCGACGTGGCGGTGGCGCAGTACGACTTCGTGCTGCTCGACGTGCCGCGGGTGATGGATCCTGTCGCCACGCGCGGCCTCGACCGCGCCGACCGCGTGTACGTCGTGATGCAGTCTTCCCTGCCGCACGTGCGCAACGCCGCAAGGCTGCTGCACGTCTTCCGCTCGCTCGGCTATCCGCCGGACAAGGCGAACATCGTGCTCAACCGCTTCGAGAGTTCCACCGACATCGGCATCGACCAGATCCGCAAGGCACTGGGCGATGCCGCGATGGTCACCGTGCCGAACTCGTATCGCGAAGTGAGCACCGCGATCAATCACGGAAGCGCAGTCGTGAACTCGGCGCGCGGCGGCGCCGTGGCGCGCCAGCTCGCGGAACTCGCGGCCTCCTTCCTGCCCCGCGCGCCGCAAGCGCGCGGCCTCATGGATCGTCTTTTCCGGAAAGCCTGAACATGTCGAATCCCGCATTGCTTGCGCCCGACCGCGATGCTGCACCCGTCTCCCTCGCGGACAAGCTGCGCGGCACCGCGCTCGGCGCGCCGAAGCCCGGCCCCACCGTCTCCGGCGAGGCGTACCGGCGGCTCAAGAACCGGCTGCACCTGAAGCTGCTCGAGAAAGTCGATCTCGCAGCGCTCGAGGCGCTGGCGCCCGAGGAACTGCGGCGCCAGATCGCCGCGATGGTCGGCAAGCTGCTGGACGACGACGAATCCGCGGCGATCAACGACAGCGAGCGCGGCTCGCTGATCCGCGACATCCAGCACGAGATGCTCGGCTTCGGCCCGCTCGAGCTGCTGATGGCCGACGCATCCGTCTCGGACATCCTGGTCAACGCGTGGAACCAGGTCTACGTCGAGCGCCGGGGGCGGCTCGAGATCACCGATGTCACGTTCACCGACGAACGCCACCTGCTGCGCATCATCGACAAGATCGTGTCGCTCGTCGGCCGCCGCATCGACGAGTCCAGCCCCATGGTCGATGCACGGCTGCCCGACGGTTCGCGCGTCAATGCGGTGATCCCGCCCGTGGCGATCGACGGGCCCATGATGTCGATCCGCCGCTTCGCGCATGTGCCGCTGCAGATGGAAAACCTCGCAGGCGAGCTCAAGACGATGACGCCCGAGATGGCCGCGGTGCTCGAAGCCCTGGTGCGCGCGAAGGTCAACATGCTCATCTCGGGCGGTACCGGCGCGGGGAAAACCACGCTGTTGAACATCCTGTCGGGCTGCATCCCCGAGGCCGAGCGTGTCGTCACCATCGAGGACGCGGCCGAGCTGCAGATGCAGCAGCCGCACGTGATCCGCATGGAGACGCGCCCGCCCAACCTCGAAGGCGCGGGCGAAGTGACGCAACGCGCGCTCGTGCGAAACGCGCTGCGCATGCGCCCCGACCGCATCGTGATCGGCGAAGTGCGCGGAGGGGAAGCCTTCGACATGCTGCAGGCGATGACCACGGGCCACGAAGGCTCGCTCACCACCATCCACGCGAACACGCCCCGCGATGCGCTGTCGCGCATGGAGAACATGATCGGGATGGCCAACCTGAACCTGCCGCACCGGGCCGCGCGACAGCAGATCGCATCGGCGATCGGCGTGGTCGTGCAGGTGCTGCGGCTGATCGACGGGCGGCGCAAGGTCACCAGCATCCAGGAGATCACCGGGATGGAAGGCGAAATCATCACGATGCAGGAAATCTTCGCCTTCCGCCAGACGGGCATCGGCCGTGACGGGCTCGTCGAGGGCCACTTCGAAGCGAGCGGCGTGCGTCCGCGCTTTTCCGCGCGGCTGCAGTCGTTCGGCATCAGCCTGCCCGACGGCATGTTCGACCCGGCCCGCCGCCATCATTGAAAGGATCGGCCATGCCCACCCTCGCCGGCAATTCGTTCCTCGTCCTCGCCGTGCTCGTCTTCGTCGCGCTGCTGCTGCTGTGCGAATCGGGCTACTTGTGGTGGAGCGCCCGCTACGGCACGCACGCGCGCACGCTTCACGGGCGCCTTGCGTCGCTCGGCGGTGGGCGCGATCGCGTGGTGCAGGCGCGCTTGATGCGAGAGCGCATGCTCAGCGAAGTGCCTTCGGTGCAGCGCGTGCTCGGCCGCTGGAGCGCGATGCACGCCATCGACCGCTTCATCCGCCAGTCCGGGCTGGAGTGGACCGTGGGCAAGCTCCTGCTCTCCTCGGCCGCTCTCGGCGCGGTGGCGTGGCTGCTCGGCCGCTCGCATTGGGGCCTGGGCTTGCTGCCGGCGTTCACGGCCACGGTGATCGCCGCAGGCCTGCCTTTCCTCTTCGTGTCGGGGTGCCGGCAGAAGCGCCTGCGCACGCTGCAGCGACAGCTGCCCGACGCGCTGGACCTGCTCACGCGTGCGCTGCGCGCCGGGCACTCCTTCTCCGCGGCACTGAAGATGATGTCGGAAGAAATGCCGCAGCCGACGGCCGGCGAGTTCCGGCTCGTTCACGACGAGGTGAACTTCGGCACTTCGCTCGACCTCGCGTTCACGCACCTGGCCGAACGGGTGCCGCTGACCGACCTGCGCTACTTCGTCGTTGCCGTCCTGGTGCAGCGCGAGTCGGGCGGCAACCTCACGGAGATCCTGGGCAACCTGAGCCGGCTGGTGCGCGAGCGGCTGAAGCTTTTCGCGCGCATCCGCGTCCTGTCTTCCGAGGGCCGCCTGTCGGCGTGGGTGCTCGGCGTGCTGCCCTTCGCACTTGCCGCGCTCATGAACGTCTTCAATCCGGCATTCATGAGCGTGATGTGGCACGACCCCCTGGGCATCACGATGACGCAGTACCTGCTGGTGCTGATGGCCGTCGGCATCGCGATCCTGGTCAAGATCGTGAAGATTCGCGTCTAGGAGCTCGCAATGTTCGTCATCGCCATCCTCGTTTTCCTTGCAGTGACGTGCGCGCTCGGCGCCGGCGTGCTGTGGCTCGTACCGTCGCGCACGGAACAGCGCCTGATCGCGGCGACCTCCCTGCCGCGCGATGCAAGCTGGACGCAGACGATCGTCAAGGTGGCCGAGCCGCTCGCGCGGCTGTCGACCCCCGAAGGCGACTGGGACGCATCGCCGCTGCGCGTGCGTTTCATCAACGCGGGCATCCGCCGGCCGGAAGCGCGACTGTTCTATTACGGCGCCAAGACCGTGCTGCCGCTCGCGATGGCCGGCGCGGCGTTCGCCGCGTTGTGCGCCACCCAGTCAAGCTACGGGCTGTCGCTCGCCTTGTACCTGCTCATCGCGGCCCTGGCGGGCGTGTACCTGCCCAACCTCGTGCTCGCCTGGCTGGTGCGGCGGCGCAAGCGCGAGATATTCGACAACTTTCCCGACGCTGCCGATTTGATGCTCGTCTGCATGGAAGCGGGACTGGGCCTTGACGCATCGCTCGCGAAGGTCGCGGAAGAGGTCCGCCGCAAATCCGGCGCGCTCGCCGACGAATTGCACCTGACCATCCTGGAGATGCGCGCCGGCGCGTCGCGCGAGAAGTCGCTGCGCAACCTGGCCTTGCGCACCGGGCTGGAGGAGGTCGGCACCTTCGCGTCCATGCTCGCGCAGGCCGACCGGTTCGGCGCGAGCATCGGCGACTCGCTGCGCGTGTTCTCCGACGACCTTCGCTATCGCAGGCAGGTGCGCGCGGAGGAGCTCGCCGCAAAGGTGCCGACGAAGATGCTGTTCCCGCTGGTGGTGTTCATCTTCCCGTCGATCATCATGGTCATCATGGGCCCCGCCGTGATCCAGGTGATTCGCACCATCATGCCGATGCTCGGGGGCTCACGGTAGCGGCACGCACTTCTGCGAACACATGTGACAGCTCGGGACGCGACATCGGTGCGGCACCGAACCGACGATTCGCTGTGTGGCATCCATCCTACGAGCACCATTCGAAAGATCGTCATGGACATCCTGCAAGCGTCACAACCCTCGTCCCCTTCCACCGCGCGAATGACACCCCATCGCGGGCTGGCGCTCGTGCGGGAATCGGGGGAAGTCGATCGCCGGCGCAACGTGTACCTGGCCACCGTCGGGCATGAAATGCGCAACGCCCTCGCCCCACTGTCGAACGCGATCGATATCGTCGCGATTCGCGCATCGGACGTCGAAGGCTTCGACAAGCTGCTGCCCGTCGCGCGGCGGCAGATCCAGCTCCTGGCGAGACTCACGGAAGACCTCCTCGATCTCGGCCGTGCCGTGAATGACGAGTTCCATTTGACGTTCGCGACCGAATGCCTGCAGCCGCTCGTGAGGAATGCGGTGGAGACGCTGCGCGTGCTCGCGGAATCGAAGCACCAGACGATCTCGCTGGAACTGCCCGCGGAATCCGTCTCGATCAATGCGGACCGGGTCCGGTTCGGGCAGGTGCTCCAGAACATCATCGGGAACGCCATCAAGTTCACGCCGGATGGCGGCCGCATCTCGGTGCGGCTGTATGTGTCCGGGAGCGAAGCGCGAATCTGCGTCTCGGACACGGGCATCGGAATTTCGCTGGCCGACATCGGCAACATCTTCGATGTGTTCTACAGGGCGCGTGCGCCCGGGGTCACGCCCGGCGGACTCGGCATTGGCCTGGCCGTCGCACGCCAACTGATCGAAGCGCATTGCGGGACCATCTCCGTGCGAAGCGAAGGAACAGGCGAGGGCGCGTCCTTCACGATCGCGCTGCCCATTGCCGGGCAGTCGGCCTGCTCGACATGAATTGGCCGGCATACAACCCGTTTCTTCGCAGCGACTGGCGCTAAACTGGGTCTTCCTTCAGCTTTTGGGAGAGGTCCATGTTCGGCGCGGCGAGTGCGGAACCCTCCTTCCTTCTGGCGCAGCAGAACCTGCTGGTCGCCTCCCTTCCGCAAGCGACGCTCGCGCGATGGGCTCCCGAAATGGACCGCGTCGATCTCTCGCTGGGGCAGTCGCTCTACGAGCCGGGCACGTTCCTCACGCATGCTTATTTTCCGGTGACGGCACTCGTCTCGCTGCTGTACGTCATGGTCAGCGGCGCGTCGACCGAAATCGCGGTCGTCGGCAATGACGGCATTCTCGGCGTCTCGCTGTTCATGGGCGGGGGTTCGACGCCCAGCCGCGCAGTCGTGCAAAGCGCGGGAACGGCGCTGCGGCTGCCGGTCGACGCGTTGACGCAGGAGTTCGCGCGCGGCGGCGTTGCCGCCAACTTGCTCCTTCGGTATACGCAGGCCCTCATCACGCAGATGACGCAGACGGCGGCCTGCAATCGCCACCATGCGATCGACCAGCAGTTATGCCGATGGCTGTTGATCAGCCTGGACCGCATCCCGGGCGATGAACTGGTGATGACGCAGGAGCTGATTTCCAACATGCTCGGAGTGCGCCGCGAAGGTGTGACCGAGGCCGCCTCGCGCCTGCAACGCCGCGGCCTGATCCGCTATTCGCGCGGCCGCATCCGGGTGCTGGACCGGCAGGGCGTGGAAGCCAGCGCCTGCGAGTGCTACGACGTCGTGCGCAAGGAGTACAAGCGGCTCCTGCCGGAGTTCACCGCCCGGTAGGCGTGCGGTCCTTTTGCCCCATGACCGGCCGCATCAACGAAGACGAAGTCGAATTCACGGCCATTCGCTCGCAGGGACCGGGCGGGCAGAACGTCAACAAGGTGTCGAGCGCGATTCACTTGCGCTTCGACATTCGCGCTTCGTCGCTTCCTTCCCACGTCAAGGAAAAGTTGCTCGCGTTGCCCGGCCGCCGCGTGAACAAGGACGGCGTGCTGGTCCTGAAGGCGCAGTCGGCACGCACGCAGGAGCAGAACAAGGCGCTGGCGATGGTGCGACTCGAAGAGATCGTGGAACAGGCATCGCAGGTGGAGCGGGTGCGCCGGCCGACCCAGCCCACCTATGGCTCGAAGCAGCGGCGCCTGGAAGGAAAGGCGATCCGGTCGCGGGTGAAGGCGGCACGCGGGAAAGTGGACGAGTGAATCGCCGCTACTGCGCAGCGAAGAAATACCGCTGAATTCCCGCCAGGATCATCTCCACCGCGATCGCGGTCAGCACCAGCCCCATCAACTTCTCGAGCGCGGCGACCATCGAGTCGCCGAGCCACCTGCGGATGCGTCCGGCGGAAAGCAGCACCGCGCCCGACACCGCCATCGCCATGACGAGTGCCGCGATCCACTCGACGAGTTGCCCCGGCTGGTGCGACGCGAGCAGCAGCACCGTCGCCATCGCGGAAGGCCCCGCGATCAGCGGCACCGCCAGCGGGAACATGAGGGGCTCGCGGGCCTCGCCTTGCGTCGGCGCGAAGTCCTGCGCGGTGCCGTGGAAGATCATGCGGATGGCGATCAGCAGCAGGATCACGCCGCCGGCCACTTCCAGCGAGCGCTCCGACAGGCGCATCAGCTGCAGGAACTGGCCGCCGCAGACCATGAAGACCAGCAGCACGGTGGAAGCGATCGCGAGTTCGCGCAGCGCGACGCGGTTGCGCCGCCCGGGGGTCACGCCGCTCATCACCGAAATGAAGATCGGCAGGTTGCCGAACGGGTCCAGCACCAGCAGCAGCAGGACGAATGCCGAAAGAAAGGTGTGCTCCATTGGCGCGGCATTTTCGCACTCGCTACCATGTCGCCCCATGTTCCGCCAAAAATACCTCGATCACGCCGAACTCGCCCAGCAACTCCAGCAGTGGGCGAAAGCGCATCCCGATTTCGTCCACCTCGCTTCGCTGGGCACCAGCTCCGAAGGCCGCGACATCCCGATCGTCACGATCGGGCGGCGGCCGCAGGAGCGGCGGCCGGCGGTCTGGGTCGACGGCAACATGCATGCGTCGGAGTTGTGCGGCACGAGCGTGGCGCTCGCGATCGCCGAAGACCTGATCGGCATGCATCTCGGGGGCAAGAAGGCGGGCGCCGACGCCTTGCCCGACCCGATGATCGAGCCGCTGCTGGAGACGCTGTTCTACATCGTGCCGCGCATGTCGCCCGATGGCGCGGAGGCCGTGCTCAAGCAGGCGCGTTACGTGCGCTCCACGCCGATGGACGATCGGGTGGCGACGAACCACGCGCACTGGAAGAGCGGTGATGTCGACGGCGATGGCCTGTGCGGCTACATGCGCATGCAGGATCCGGACGGCGAGCTCGTCGAGCTGCGCGACGACAAGAGCGTGCCGCTCGACCCGCCGGTGATGGTCGCGCGCATGCCCGAAGATGAGGGGCCGTTCTACAAGCTCTATCCCGAAGGCCACATCGCGCGCTTCGACGGCCGCCACATTCCCGCACCGTATTTCCTTTCGGACAACCCCTACGACTTCAACCGCAACTTCCCGCACACGTGGTCGCCGGAGCCGGAACAGATCGGCGCGGGGCACTACCCCGGCAGCGCGCCGGAGACTCGCGCGGTGCTCGAATTCACCACCCGCCACCCGAACATCTTCTGCTGGCTGAACCTGCACACCTTCGGCGGCGTGCTGATCCGCCCGCTGGGCGACAAGCCGGACAGCAAGATGGACCAGGGCGACTTCGCGGTCTACGAGCAGGTCGAAGCGTGGATGGTCAAGCACACCGGCTATGCGGTGGTCAGCGGCTTTCACGAATTCCTGTACGAACCCGACAAGCCATTGAAGGGCGACCTCACCGACTACGCCTACCACCAGCGCGGCGCGCTGGCGTATGTCGTGGAGTTGTGGGACCTGTTCAAGCAGGCGGGCCTGGAGCGCCGCAAGCCTTTCGTCGACAGCTATTCCAAGCTCACGCGCGACGACATCCGCAAGATCGCCGAATTCGATCGCGCGCACAACGCGGGCCGCATCTTCAGGAAATGGAAACGCGTCAGCCACCCGCAGCTCGGCGAGGTGGAAGTGGGCGGTTTCGATCCGCGCGTGGGTTTGTGGAACCCGCCGTACGAGCGCCTCCCGCAGACATGCGAACAGCAAAGCGCGGCGTTCCTGCGCGTCGCGGCCCTTGCGCCGCGCATCGTCGTCGAGGTCGCCTCGAAGGAACGGCGCGGCGACCACACGAAGGTGGAAGTGCGCGTCGCCAATCGCGGCTATCTCGCGAGCTACGGCCTGCCCTCGGCGAAAAAGCTGCCGCACGCGGAGCCCCTGCGCTTGACGGTGGATGCCGGCAGCGCACAGGTCGTTGCGCCTTCGAGCGAAGTCGAGATCGGCCACCTCGAAGGGTGGGGCGGCGGGCTCTACGGCGGCGCGAGCGTGTTCTCGCCCTGGACGCGCGGCAACAGCCACGAGCGCTTCGTCACGCTGGTGCTCGCCGGCACGGGCGCGGTGAAGATCAAGGTCGGCAGCGCGCGCGTGGGCTTCCACGAGCTTGCGATCGACCTCGCGTGATCAGAACGCCGCTTCGAGCTCCGTGACCAGCTTGCCGACATAAGACACGGCGTCGCGGATCGGCTGCGGCGACGACAGGTCGATGCCGACCTTGCGCATGAGGTCCAGCGGATGCAGCGTGCCGCCGGCGCGCAGCACGTCGAGCCAGCCGGCGAACATCGCATCGCCCTCGCGAGAGGCTTTCTCCGCCAGCGCGGTGGCCGCGACGAGTCCCACCGAATACGTGTACGGATACAGGCCGATGTAGTAGTGCGGCTGGCGCATCCAGGTCATCGCGGCGCCTTCGTCGATCTCGACCGCGTCGCCCCAGAACTTCTGCAGGATCGCGCGCTTGCGTTCGTTCAGCAACGATGCGGTCACGGCCTCGCCGCCTTCCGCAAGGCGATAGACCTGCCGCTGCAGCTCGCCTTCGAGCAGGTGCGTGACGAAGTTGTGGTGGTAGGTGCCGAGCACCTGCATGATCACCCAGCGGCGCATGCGCGCATCGGTGGCACGCGCCAGCACGTGACGCGCCAGCAGCACCTCGTGCATGATGGACGGCGCTTCGACGAAGGGCATCGCGGGCCGCGTGTTGACGTAGCGCTGGTGCCGGTTGGCGAGCGCGAAATGGCCGGCGTGCCCGAGTTCGTGGGCCAGCACGAAGGCATTGCGCATCGAATCCGTCCACGTCACCAGGATGAACGGGTGCACGCCGTAGGGCGTCATGCAGAACGCGCCCGACGACTTGCCGATGTTGTCGGCGCGGTCGATCCAGCGCTGGTCGAACGCGTTGCGGATCATCGCGACGTAGTCGGGCCCCATGGGGGCCAGGGACTCGAGGATCAATTCGCCCGCTTCGCGAAACGTGATCGCGGGCTGGTATTCCGGGTCGAGGGGCGCCTTGATGTCGCAGTACAGCAGCTTGTCGAGGCCGAGCACCTTGCGGCGCAGCCGCGCATAGCGCTGCATGTGCGGCGCGAGCTCCGCCTGGATCGTGTCGAGGATGTTCGTGTACAGCTCGTGCGGAACCTTGTGCGGTTTCAGCAGGAAACGCTCGGCGCTGTCGTAGCCGCGCGCCTTCGCGAGTACGACGTTCTTCGTGACCTCGGTGCCGAACGTGCCCGCGAATGTGTTCTGGTAAGGCGCCAGGCCGTCGCAGAAGGACTTCCACGCAGCGCGCCGCACTTCAGTGTCGGGCGAGATCTCGTACGTCCACTCGTAGAGGTTGAAGGTGTTCGGTGTCGGCGCGCCCTTGATCGGGAATGCTTCGAAGCGCATGTCGCTGGTCTTGGCGCGGTCGTAGATCGTGTACGGCGCATCGAGCACTTCGCCGAGGCTCGCAAGCACCCGCTCGGTTTCACCGGACAGCATGTGCGGCTTGAGGGACATCAGGTCGTCGAGGTCCGTGCGGTGCACCTGCAGCAGCGGCTCGTCGCGCAGCCACCCGGCCACGGTGCCATCGGGCAGCGACAGGATCTCGGTGTCGACGAACTTCATCGCCGCTTCGACGCGGGCATAGACGCCGGCAGCGAGCGTGGCATCGGACTGCCTCGCCGGGTCCGTGCCGTCTTCGGAAAGCCGCAAGTTCGCGAACCCGGAGGCGCGCTGCAAGCGTGCGAGCATCGCGTCCCGCGCATCGAGGCAGGCCAGCAGCGTCGCGGCGCGTTCGAGTTTGCCCTGGTGCCGTGTGACCGTCTCCACCGACTTTTCGATGTCACGCAACTCGGCACGCCAGTCGTCCGTGCTACGGAAAAGGTCCGCGAGGTTCCACGTCTGGTCGACGGCGACTTCGGTTCGGTTCAGGGGTTTCATCGCCCGAAGCATACGGTACGTAGATTCACCAGGCTTTCGTGTCGGGCAGCGGTCAGGCGGCGCTCAGCATGATTGCCGCATGAACGATCGAAACCTCATGCGCGGGCTCGTGCTGGTGGCCATCTCGCTGGCGTTCGGCCTTACCTCGCTTCACTACCCCATCGGCGACTTCTCGCGCGCGGGTGCCGGGCTGTTTCCGCTGATGGTCAGCTGCATGCTGCTCGCGGTGGGCATCGCCACCGTGATCCGCTCGCGCTTCACGGCAAGCGTGCCGCTCGGCTTTTCGCTCAAGAACATCCTGGTCATCATCGCGGCGCTGTGCGGCTTCTCGCTCGCCTCGCACTTCATCGACATGCTGGCGGGCGTCGTGGTGCTGGTGTTCATCGGCTCGCTCGCGGCCACTTCGTATTCGGTGATGCGCAACGCCAGGATCGCCGTAGGCCTGATCGTCGTCGCGTTCTGCTTCCAGAAATTCCTCGGCCTGCAACTGCCCCTGATCTGACATGGACGTCCTGCACAACCTTGCGTTCGGTTTCGAGCACGCGCTCACGCTGAACAACCTGCTGTTCTGCGCGCTCGGCTGCACAGTGGGCACGCTCGTCGGCCTGCTGCCCGGCCTCGGCCCGCTCGCCACCATAAGCCTGCTGCTGCCGCTCACGTATTCGATCCCCACGACCAGCGCGCTGATCATGCTGGCCGGCATTTACTACGGTGCGCAGTATGGCGACAGCGTCAGCGCGATCACGATGAAGATCCCGCACGCGAGCTCGATCGTCGCGTGCATCGACGGCTACCAGATGACGCTCAACGGCAAGTGCGGCGTCGCGCTGTTCACGGCCGGCGTGTCGTCGTTCATCGGCGGCACGGTGGCGATCGTCGTGCTCGCATTCCTCGCGCCTGCCCTGGGCGAGGTGGCGTTCCTGTTCGGGCCGGCCGATTACTGCGCGCTGATGCTGGTCGGCTTCGTGTGCGTGAGCTTCGTGACGACGGGCAGCTTGCTCAATGGCCTGGCGATGTGCCTGATCGGCGTGCTGCTCGGGCAGATCGGCACCGACGTCAACAGCGGCATGCAGCGCTTCACGCTGGACCTGCCTTTCCTGGCGGACGGCATCGGCCTCGTGAGCGTCGCGCTCGGCTGCTTCGGCATCGCGGAGATCACCAAGAACCTCGACGCCCGCGAAGAGCGCACGCCGTTCCAGGGCAAGATCAAGTTGATCCCGACGTGGGCCGAATTCAAGCGCATCATCCCGAGCGCCTTGCGCGGCAGCGTCGTGGGGTCCTTCCTCGGCATCCTGCCCGGAGGCGGTCCGGTGATCGCGCAGTTCGCCGCCTATGCCATCGACAAGAAGGTCTCGAAGTACAAGCACGAAATCGGCAAGGGCGCGATCGAAGGCGTCGCGGGGCAGGCCGCGGCCGACGAAGCGGCGGCGCGCACCAGCTTCATCCCGCTGATGTCGATCGGCATTCCGGAGAACGCGGTGATGGCGCTGATGATGGCCGCTTTCATCATCAAGGGCATCCAGCCGGGGCCGAACATGATCGCCGGCCATCCGGACTTGTTCTGGGGCCTCGTCGCTTCGATGTGGGTCGGCAACGTGTTCCTCATCGTCCTGAACGTGCCGCTGGTGCGCTACTGGCTGTCGGTGTTCAAGATTCCGTACGCGGTGCTGTTTCCCTGCATCCTGTTCTTCTGCTGCATCGGGACGTTCAGCGTGAACAACAGCCTGGAAGACATCTACATCACCGCGGCGTTCGGCTTCCTCGGTTACCTGTTCCTCAGGCTCGAGCTCGATCCGGCGCCGCTGATGCTCGGCTTCATCCTGGGCCCGATGCTGGAGGAAAACTTCCGGCGCGCGATGCTGCTGTCACGCGGAAGTTTCACGACGTTCGTCACGCGGCCGATCAGCGGCACGCTGGTGGCCCTGATCGGCGCGTTCCTCGTGTGGCAGGTCGTGGCGTTCTTCCTCGCCGCGCGCAAGGCCCGCGTCAGCGGGCAAACAGCCGCTGCAGGCGCGTAAGCACGCCGCCCTGCGGCGCCTCGCTCGCGGCCGGCGACAGGCGCTGCGCCTTGAGCTGCCAACGCTTCTCGAGCTGCGCGAACTTCGCCCGCGTGGCTTCCGGGAAGCATTCTTCCTGCGCACGCAGCGTCGCGAAATTGCGCGCGATGCGGTGCGCCAGCAAATAGCGGTGCGCCGGCGACGGTTGCTGCATGAACGCGGTCATCAGGGACAGCGTCGCGAGCCACAGTGACGTGGAGGCTTGCGTGAGAGCGGAAAGCTCGGCCGTGGATGGGGACTGCATGCACTCATCCTAGGGATCGCGAGTGGGCGCGCCTGTCTGCCGATTCCGACAGCGCGCGTGGGCGAAACGCCGGGCGCGCTACCGGCTGAGGCGCCGCGTGATCACTCTTCCGAGGAGGGCCGCGAGGACGAGGCCGGCGAGCAATGCAGCGCCGCTGGTGGAAAGAGCATGGACGATCAAGTGCCGCTGCTGCGCCTCGATCGGTGCGGCAGGAACCGCGATGCGCACACGCCAACCCGACACGGGCACAGTCTCCCAGCCGGTGCGGATCCGGTCCGTCGCGAGCTCGCCCGACTGGCTGATCAGGTGCCCTTGCGCATCGAACAGCCGCGCCTGTCCGCCCTCGGGCAGGCTCGCGTTCGCCGCGAGACGGGGCCATACCGAATCGCTCACGCGCACGCCCAGCACATAGCGCGCGTGGTCGCCTTGCATGATCGGCATGGCGATCGCGATGCCCGGCACCTTGCCGGCCCCGGAAACCACGGGAGTGAGCCTGCGAATGGCCGCAGCATGCAGCTCGCGCAACATTTCGGGCGGCCCGGGCCGCTGCGCGGTATCGAGCACCGCGGCTCCCTGCGGGTCGAGCAAAAAGATGCTGTCCCAGTCGCGCCGCGGGCGGCCGTGCAGCAAGCGCCCCATCGCTGCGATGCGGCCTTGCTGGAATATCTCGGATTGCGACAGGACCGTGAGCGCGTCCAGCGACGAACTCAGCTCGCGGTTCACCGACAGGGAGAAGTCGGTCGCCGCCCGTTGCAGTTCCCCGGACGCGCGCTCATGCAGCGCGTGCACTTCCGCATAGGTCTGCCACACCGTCCATGCCGCGATCGGCGCGAGCGCGGCAAATACCATCGCCACCAGCCACGCGCGGATGCGGGGCCCTGCGAGGGACTGAGCGGAATCGGCCATGCCCCGAAGATACAGCCATGGAACAGCTCATCTACACTGCACGGCGATGAAGCCCGACATCACGCCCGCCATCGGGACGCCCGCGGAAACGCAGTGGGTGGAGGCCGAGCTCGTTCGCAGCCTGATGCGCACCGCGCGCAACACGCAGCTGGTGGGCGTGCTGCTGATCCCGATCTTCATCGGGGTGCTGTTCGACGACAACGAGACGCTCCCGCTGGCCTTCTGGGCGCTGTGCGCGGTGGGCGTGGCGGCGGTGCGGTTCACGATCATCCGGCGCTACGTGCGCGACGTGATGATCGCCGGCTCGCGTGCGCACCTGGCCTTTTTCAACAAGTACCGCGCGCTGTGGCCCATCAGCGCGTTCGTGTGGGGCGCGTCCACGCTGTTGTTCTTCGACCGCTCGCCCCTGGCCGACCAGTTCATCTGCTGGCTGATGGTCGCCGGCCTGGCGATGTTCTCGATCAACAGCCTGTCGAGCAACCTGCGCACGCTGTTCCACTGGCTCGACACGCTCGTCGGCACGAGCCTTGCGATCATCCTGTGGCGCGTGGGTCTCGAATTGCAGTTCCACGGGCCGTTCTATCACTGGTGGTTGATCGCATTGATCATCGTGTTCTGGCAGGTGCTGCGGCAGGCCGGGCTGCGCCTGCACAACACGCACCGCCGCAACTTCGAACTGCAGTACCGCAACAACCAGCTGATCGAATCGCTCACGCGGCAGACGCAGGCGGCTCTCGACGCGGTGGAAATCAAGAACCGCTTCCTGGCCAGCGCCGCGCACGACATCCGCCAGCCGGTGCATGCGCTGAGCCTCTACGCCGACTGGCTGAGCGGAGAGCCCGAGCTGGCGCACGAGATCACTCCCAAGATCGTCGAGTCGACCAAGGCCGTGAACGCGCTTTTCGATTCCCTCTTCGACCTGGTGCGCCTCGACTCCGGCAAGATCAAGTTGAGCATCGAACCCGTGGACCTGCAGAAGGTGATGCACGACATCGAGTTGCAGCTGCGGCCCCTGGCCGCGTCGAAGAAGCTCGATTTCCGC
>DATLBJ010000075.1:0-17715 GCA_035526975.1 Ramlibacter sp. | reverse complement strand
GAACTCGGTCGCTGGTATGTCGAGCGCAAGATCAAGCCGGTGATCGATCGAACGATGCCGATGGCCGAGCTCAAGGCCGCGTACGCGCACATGGGATCGCGCGGCGTGAAGGGCAAGCTCGTGATGACCAACTGAGCACGCCGCTATAATCCTGGGTTCTACGGTGGCTGTAGCTCAGTTGGTAGAGTCCAGGATTGTGATTCCTGTCGTCGTGGGTTCGAGTCCCATCAGCCACCCCACACCATTTACTTCCCGAGGTTCGGGTCGTCCGCGGGCTTGGCGACCAGGATCTGCGCCTTGAATCGCGTCTTGAGCAAGTTGTAGTACGCGAGCCCTTCGGCCGACGCCCACCACCGCTCGTACTGCTCCTGCTCCACCTTCGCGGCGTCCGGTGCCGGCGCGTCGCGCGCCACGACCTTGTTCACCTTCACGATCGCATAGCCCTTGTCCCCGAGGTCGACGCCCACCAGCGACGGCAACGCGGTGGGATCGGCGCGCAGCGCGGCTTCGAGCACGTCCTTCGGCTGCTTGCCTTCCTGGCGGGACACGAGCTCCGGTGCGAGCAGGCTTGCGCTTGCGGGGTTGGCCTTCCACGCCTTGAGCTTGTCCATGCCGTCCTTCTTCGCGAGCTCCGCCGACTTCGCGGCGATGACGCGCGCGCGCACCTTGTCCTTCACTTCGGCCAGCGGCAGCGTGTGCGCGGGCGAGTACTGCACGATCCGGCCCGACGCCAGGCTGTTGGGCGCCACTTCCACCGCTTCGGTGTTGCGCTTTTTCTCCACGCTGTCGGGAGCGAACAGCGACGCGAGGAACTTCGGGTTGGCCAGCACACCTTGCTGCTCCTTCGCGGGCGTGCGCTGCACGTTGCTCGCCGTCTGGATCTCGAGCTTGAGCTTCTCGGCCGCGGGCTTGAGGCTGTCGGCCTGCTCGTAGACCGAGTTGCTGAACGTGTCCGCGACCTCTGCGAACTTGCGCTGCGCCTGCTGTTGCTTCAACTGGGCTTCGAGCTCGGGCCGCACTTCCTCGTACGTCTTCTGCTTGCCTTCCCGGATGTCGTTGAGCTTGATGATGTGAAAGCCGTATTCGCTTTCGACGATGTCGCTGATCTCGCCCTTCTTCAGCGCGAACATCGCGTCCTCCACGGGCTTGACGAACGCGCCGCGCGTCTGCCATTCGAGGTCGCCGCCGTTCTTCGCCGAACCTTCGTCCTGCGAAGTCTTCCTTGCGAGGTCGGCAAAGCCATCGGGGTTCTTGCGCGCCAGCGCCAGCACTTCCTGCGCCCTGGCCTTCGCCTTTTCCTTGTCCGCCGGCGATGCGTTCTTCGCGGCCGAAATCAGGATGTGGCTCGCCCGGCGCTGCTCGGGCTGCGCGTACTTCGCGATGTTCTGGTCGTAGTAGGTTTTCAGGTCGGCATCGCTGACCGCCAGGCCTTTCTTCACCGCTTCGATGTCGAGCACGAGGTATTCGATGTTCGCCTGCTCCGGAGCCTGGAACTCCTGCGGGTGCGCCTTGTAGTAGGCCTCGACGTCCGCGTCGCTGGCGTTGACCTGCTTCACGTAGTCGACCGCTTCGAATTTCGCAACCTGCACTTCGCGTTTCTCGAAGAATGCACCGAGCGACGGCGCCGCTTCGGCAGGCGTGGCGAAGCTGGTGGCCATGACGCCTTGCATCACCTGGCGCGCGGTCAGGTCCGCGCGCACCGTCTCTTCGTACGCTTCCGGGCTCATGCCGCGCGCACCGAGGAACTGGCGGTACTTCGCGATGTCGACATTGCCGTTGGCGTCCTTGAGCGGCGCGAGGACTTTTCCGAGTTCGCGCGCGAGGGCCGGGTCGCTCGCCGTCAGCTTGGATTTTTCGGCGGCAGCGGCGATCACGCGGTCGCGCACCAGGCGCTCGAGCGTGGCGTACTTCACCTGCGGCGAGTCGAGAAGCTTCGGGTCCACGTTGGGGGCCTGCGCGCGGATGCGCTCGACCTCCTGCTTGTGCGCGACATCCCAGTCGCCTTGCAGGATCTCGTGGCCGTCGACTTTCGCGACCGCGTCACCCTTCTCGCGGTAGCGGTTGTAGCCGTTGATGCCCACCAGCACGAACGAGGGAAACACCAGCAGGAACAGCAGGAACTGCATGACCTTGGTGTGGGTACGGACGAAATCGAACATGTTTGATCCAGATGAACAAAAGGCGAACTGCCGTTCGCCTTGATCGCTTTTGGTGGGTGCTGACGGGATCGAACCGCCGACCTACGCCTTGTAAGGGCGCCGCTCTACCAGCTGAGCTAAGCACCCCTCACGCAATCGCGCTTCAGTTCAGCGCATCCTTCAGCGCCTTGCCGGGGCGGAACTTGGGCACCTTGGCGGCCTTGATTTTAATCGCGTCGCCGGTACGGGGGTTGCGGCCGCTGCGCGCGGCCCGTTTGCCCACCGCGAAAGTGCCGAAACCCACCAGCGACACCGACCCGCCTTTCTTCAGCGTGGTCTTCACTGCGCCGATCATCGATTCCAGCGCGCGCGTGGCGGCGGCCTTGGAGATGTCGGCATGCTTGGCGATGTGCTCGATGAGTTCGGTCTTGTTCACGGGGCCCCTCTGGACGAAAAGTTTTGGCGTTGTCTCTTGTCGGTTCTTGTCATCCGCGTCGCGCGGACGTCGGTGGATTAAAGCCACGCGCCCTGCGCGTGTCAATACGACAGGAGGCGCATTCTAGACGCACCGGCCATCCTTACAGGGCCGCGGCGATGGCCTGGCCGAGGTCGGAGGTCTTCGCGGTGCCGCCGATGTCGGGCGTCTTCGGCGCGCCGCTCTTCGGGTCGAGCACCTTCTCGATCGTGCGCAGGATCGCATCGTGCGCATCCTTGTGACCCAGGAACTCGAGCATCATCGCGCCGCACCAGATCTGCCCGATCGGGTTCGCGATCGCCTTGCCGTAGATGTCGGGCGCCGATCCGTGAACGGGTTCGAACAGCGACGGAAACTTTCGATCCGGGTTCAGGTTTGCACTCGGCGCGATGCCAATCGTTCCGGTGCATGCCGGGCCCAGGTCGGACAGGATGTCGCCAAAAAGATTGCTGGCCACGACGACGTCGAAGAAGTCGGGGCGCTGCACGAAGTGCGCCGTGAGGATGTCGATGTGGAACTTGTCCACCTTCACCCCGGGGTACGCCCTGGCCATGTTCTCGACGCGCTCGTCCCAGTAGGGCATCGTGATCGCGATGCCGTTCGACTTCGTCGCGCTGGTGAGGTGCTTCTTCGTACGGGATTGCGCCAGCTCGAATGCGAATTTCAGCACGCGGTCGACACCCACGCGCGACATCACGGTCTCCTGCATGACGATCTCGCGCTCGGTCCCCGGGTACATGCGCCCGCCGATCGACGAGTACTCGCCCTCGGTGTTCTCGCGCACGATGTACATGTCGATCTCGCCGGGCTCGCGCTTGCTGCCGTCCTTGCGCACCACCGGGCACACGATCCCGGGCATCAGGCGCGCGGGTCGAAGGTTGACGTACTGGTCGAATTCGCGCCGGAAGAGGATCAGCGAGCCCCACAGCGAGATGTGGTCCGCCACCTTCTCGGGCCAGCCGACCGCACCGAAGTAGATCGCGTCGTAGCCGCCGATCTGCTCCTTCCAGTCGTCGGGCATGTACTTGCCGTGCTTCTCGCAATACTCCCAGCTCGCGAAGTCGAAGTGGTCGAACGCGATGTCGATGCCGAACTTGCGCGCGGCCGCGTCGACCACGCGCACGCCTTCCGGCATCACTTCCTTGCCGATGCCGTCACCGGCGATCACGGCGATTCGTTTCTTGCCCATGACTGGAACTCCTTGAGGAATGGGATGGATTCTTCGAGAAGAGCGCCCGGCGCTTCCTCGGCGATGTAGTGGCCGCAGGGCAGGGACTTGCCTGCGACGCTGGATGCGCGCTCGCGCCACAGTGCGGGCACGTCGAAGCACTTGCCGACGACACCATGCTCGCCCCACAGCACAAGGAGCGGCTGCGCGAGTTTCCGGCCGGCTGCGATGTCTTGGCGGTCGTGAACCAGGTCGATGCCGGCGGCCGCGCGGTAGTCGGCGCAGATGGCGGCGGCGGATCCGGGAATCCGGATGCAGCGCTCGTATTCCGCCATCGCTTCCGGGGCGAACGCATCCAGCCCCGCATGGCGCTTGCCCATCACGCTGCGCACGAAGCGCACCGGGTCCGATTCGATCAGCGCCTCGGGCAACGGCGGCGGCTGGACCAGGAAGAACCAGTGCCAGTACGCGCGCGCAAATGCTTCACTCGTGTGCTCGTACATCGCCAGGGTCGGCGCGATGTCCAGGAGAACCAACCGTGCGACCGCATCGGGATGGTCCGCAGCGAGCCGATGCGCAACGCGGGCGCCGCGATCGTGGGCCATCACCTGGAAGCGATCGAAGCCGCAGCGCTTCATCACCGCGATTGCGTCGAGCGCCATCTCGCGCTTGCTGTAGTTCGCGCTGTCAGCGGCCGGTTGCGGCCGCGCCGAGTCGCCGTAGCCGCGCAGGTCCATCATCACAACCGTGAAGTGCGCGGCGAGTTGCGGCGCCACCCGATGCCACATCGCATGCGTCTGCGGATGCCCGTGCATCAACAGCAGCGGGTCGCCCCGCCCCGCGCGGAGGGCGTTGATGCGCACACCGTCGCGGGTGACCTCGAAGCGCTCGAACTGCTGCAGCATGGAAAGCGATTCTGTCACTCAGGCACGGCTGCGCACGACCAGCGCAACGCCGAGCGCCGTCAATCCCATTCCGGCGATGGTGAGCACCGTGATCGGCTCAGCGAACAGGACCCACGCCATCAGCGCCGTCGTCGGCGGCACGAGGTACATCAGGCTCGTCACAGCCGTGGCCGCGCCGCGCTGGATCAGCATGTAGAGCAGCGAACTGCCGCCGAGCGTCAAGGCGAGCACGGACCACGCCATTGAGCCGGCGAGCTGGGCATTCCAGCGCATGGCCTCGGATTCCATCAGCGCGGCCGGAAGCGTGACGGCGAATGCGGCAGCGAGCTGCACCAGGTTCGCGGTGCGGACGTCGCAAGGCTTGACGAAGCGCTTCTGGTAGAGCGTGCCCGCCGTGATGCTCACCAGCGCGACAAAGGCAAAGAGCAGGTTGAGCGGATGCACTTCGCCGAGGCCGAGCTTCTGCCACACGACGAGAACGAGGCCGGCAAGGCCGAGCAGCAAGCCGGTCCACTGCCGGCCATGCACTTCGCCGCCGCGAGCGGAGATCCACACTGCGGTCAGCACGGGCTGCAAACCGACGAGCAGCGCAGCCAGCCCTGCGCCCATTCCGTCTTTCACCGCGGCCCACACTCCGCCCAGATAACCCGCATGCATGAGCACACCGGTGGCCGCGAGATGCAGCCATTGCGGACGGTCCTTCGGCCACGCGGCACGCGCGAGCATCGCCCACACCGCGAAGCACACCACGGACAGGAGGTAGCGCATCGCCAGGAACTTGAAGGGCGGCGAATACGGCATGCCGTAGCGCGCCACGATGAAACCGGTGCTCCAGATCGCGACGAAGACAGCGGGCATCGCCCGCACCAGGGCGTCCTGGCGGGAAGCGTTGTTCACGGGCTCAGTGTTTGACGCGGCTGCGGATTTCCGGCAGCGCCTTCTGCAGGTAGTACACCATCGACCAGACGGTGAGGATCGCGGCGATCCAGATGAGCGCGGTGCCCCAGATGTGCGTGTCGATCACGCCGAAAAGCGGCCCATCGAACAGCAGGAACGGGATCGCGACCATCTGCACTGTCGTCTTCACCTTGCCGAGCATGTGCACGGCCACGCTCTTGGACGCGCCGAGGTGCGCCATCCACTCACGCAGGGCGGAGATCGCGATCTCGCGGCCGATGATGATGAGGGCCACGAAGACATCGGCGCGCTTCAGGTGCACCAGAACCAGCAGCGATGCGCAAACGAGGAACTTGTCCGCGACGGGATCGAGGAAGGCGCCGAACGCGGACGTCTGGTTCAATTTGCGGGCAAGGAAGCCGTCGAGCCAATCGGTCAGTGCGAACACGACGAACATCACCGTGGCGATGAGGTTCTGCAGCTCGGGCTTCAGCCCCAGGTAGAACACCCCTACGAGCAGCGGGATCGCAACGATGCGCGTCCAGGTGAGCAGCGTGGGGATCGTGAAGAACATTGAGTCCCATTGTAGGGTGGGCCGCCCGGCTGCCGCCCTTCAATGCAGCGCGCGATAAATCTCTTCCGCCAGCTCCCGCGAAATCCCTTCGACGCTCGCGATGTCTTCGACGCCGGCGGCGGCAACGCCCCGGACGCCCCCGAAGCGTTGCAAAAGGCGCGCGCGCTTCTTCGCGCCGATGCCCGGGATCTCTTCCAGCTTGCTCCCGCCGACGCGCACCTTCGCGCGCCGCGCGCGCATGCCGGTGATGGCGAAGCGGTGCGCCTCGTCACGGATCTGGGCGATCAGCATCAGCGCCGCCGACTCGCGCCCCAGGTAGATCTTGTCGCGCCCGTCTGCGAAGACGAGCTCTTCCAGCCCGACCTTGCGCCCCTCGCCCTTCTCCACGCCCGCAATCACGGACAGGTCCAGCCCCAGCTCCGCGAACACTTCGCGCGCCATGCTGACCTGCCCCTTGCCGCCGTCCACGAGCACGAGATCGGGCAGCCGCTGTGCGCTGCCTCCGCCCGTCTTCGGTGTCGCTTCCGGCGGATCCCGCCCCGCCTCGGCGAGCTTCGCATAGCGGCGCATGAGCACCTGCCGCATCGCCGCGTAGTCGTCACCGGGCGTGATGTCGTTGATGTTGTAGCGCCGGTATTCGGAGTTCTGCATCTTGTGGTGGTGGTAGACCACGCACGACGCCTGCGTCGCCTCGCCGGCCGTGTGCGAGATGTCGAAGCATTCGATGCGGAACGTGTCGAGGTTGTCGGGCGCAAGGTCCAATGCATCGACCAGGGCACGCGTGCGGGCCTGCTGCGAGCCTTCTTCCGCCAGCAGCCGCGCGAGCTGGATGTCGGCGTTCTTCTCCGCCATCTCCAGCCAGATGCGCCGCTGCTCGCGCGGGTTGTGCACGGCACCGATCTTGACGCCGCTCTGCTCCGACAACGCCTCGATCAGCTGCTTGTCGACGGCGTGGCTCGTGATCAACGACGGCGGCACCGGCACGCCGATGTAATGCTGCGCGATGAACGCCTCGAGCACCTGCACCTCGACCGGCGAGCGCTCGATCTCGTCGCTGGCCTCGTCGAATTCCGTCACCGCGCTCGCATCTTCCACGTGCGCCGGGAAGTACGGCCGGTCGCCGAGATGGCGCCCGCCGCGGACCATCGCAAGGTTCACGCAGGCGCGCCCGCCTTGCACGCGCACCGCGAGGATGTCGACGTCCTTGTCCGAGATCGTCTCGATCGATTGCTGGTGCAGCACCCGCGACAACGCCGTCATCCGGTTGCGCAGCTCCGCCGCCTGCTCGAAGCGCAGCTGCTGCGAATGATCGAGCATGCGCTGCTCGAGCTGCTCGAGGACGAGCTGCGTGTCACCCAGGAGAAAAGCTTCGGCGTCCTCGACGTCCTTGCGGTAATCGTCGGGCGCGATCAGGTTCACGCACGGGCCGGAACAGCGCTTGATCTGGTACAGCAGGCACGGCCGTGTGCGGTTGGCAAACACCGTGTCCTCGCAGGTGCGCAGGCGGAAGACCTTCTGCAGCAGCTGGATCGATTCCTTCACGGCCCAGGCGCTGGGGTAAGGGCCGAAGTAGCGATGCTTGCGATCGACCGAGCCGCGGTAGTAAGCCATGCGCGGGTATTCGTGCGTGACCAGCTTGAGATACGGGTAGCTCTTGTCGTCCCGAAAGAGGATGTTGTACTTGGGATCGAGCGCCTTGATCAGGTTGTTCTCGAGCAGCAGCGCTTCCGCCTCCGAACGCACGACCGTCGTCTCCAGGCGCGCGATCTTGCCGATCATGTGGCCGATGCGCGTGCCGCCATGGTTCTTCTGGAAGTAGCTCGAGACGCGCTTTTTCAGGTCGCGCGCCTTCCCCACGTACAGGACCGACTCCTGCGCGTCGAAATAGCGGTACACGCCCGGCATGTGCGGCAGCGCCGCCACCTGCGCCAGCAATTCCCCGGAATGAACTTCGGACATACAGGCCCGTATTGTGTAGATTTCCGGTGAGGCACTCATGCTCTGGGACATCTTCTGCCAGGTCATCGACAACCACGGCGACATCGGCGTGTGTTGGCGGCTCGCCGCCGAGTTGGCGCGGCAGGGGGAACACGTGCGCCTGCGCGTCGACGACCCCGGTGCGCTCCAGTGGATGGCCCCGCAAGGCGCTGCGGACGTCGAAGTGCTCCCGTGGTCGGCCTCGCCCGGACCGGGCGATGTGGTGATTGAAGCTTTCGGCTGCGAACTGCCGCTGGCGTTCCAGGCCCTGATCGCGCAACGCACGCGTGCCGAAGCGCGGCAACCGGTGTGGGTCAACCTCGAATACCTCACCGCCGAATCTTTTGCGGAGCGCAGCCACGGCCTGCCCTCACCGGTGATGGGCGGCCCCGCCGCGGGCCTCGTCAAGCGTTTCTTCTATCCGGGGTTCACGACTCGCACCGGCGGCCTGGTTCGCGAAGCCGACCTGCTCCAGCGGCAGGCGGCGTTCGATCGCAGCCGATGGCTCGACGAGCGCGGGATCGCAGCGACGGGAGAGCTGCTCGTGAGCATGTTCTGCTACGAACCCGCAGCGATGCCGGAGTTGATCGAGCAGCTGGCCGGTTGGAGGCGTCCGGTGCGGATGCTCGTGACCGCAGGTCGTGCAACCGCCGCAGTGCAATTGGTGCTGGGAAAGGATGCATCGCGCGGGCAGCTCGCGGTGACCTATTTGCCGCTGATTCCCCAGCCGGAGTTCGACCATCTCCTGTGGGCCTGCGATTTCAATTTCGTGCGCGGTGAGGACTCGGTCGTGCGCGCGTTGTGGGCGGGTGCCCCTTTCGTGTGGCAGCTCTATCCGCAGCACGACGGCGCGCATCACGCCAAGCTCGAAGCGTTCCTCGAGTGGCTGCCAGCCCCCGCATCGTGCGGCGACTTCCATCGCGCATGGAATGGCATGGCTGCACGGGCGCCCGCAATCGATCCGGAGGGATGGCGCGAATCGGCGGCGCTCGCACGCGAACGGCTGCTGTCGCAGCAGGATCTCGTGACTCAGTTGCTGCGCTTCGTGCGGCAGCCGGCGAATATGTCGAGTGCGGGATCGTAGGCCTGGGTCTGCACGGCGAACACGCCCAGCAACGTGTGGAACAGGTTGTCGTGGCTCGCGGGCTGCTGCGCGCGCGAGCGCATGCAGGCCTCGTCTACGGCCAGGCCCCCGCGGAACGACTTCGACATCCACAGCAGGAAAGGCACGTGCTTCTGCACGTCCGGGGCGATCGCGTACGGCACGCCGTGCAGGTACAAGCCGCCCTCCCCCAGCGATTCGCCGTGGTCGGAGACGTACAGCATCGCCGTGTCGTGCGTCTTTTGCGCGGCGTCGAGCAGGTCGATCACGCGTCCGAGCACGTGATCCGTATAGAGGATGGTGTTGTCGTAGGCGTTGACGATCGACGCGCTGTCGCACACGCGCAGGTCATCGCTCTCGCACGCAGGAGCAAAGCGCCGGAACGACGGTGGGTAACGCCGGTAGTACGCTGGCCCGTGGCTTCCGAGCTGGTGCATCACGACCAGCGTGTTCCCCCGGGCGTCCTGCACGATGCGGTCCATGCCTTGCAGCATCGCTTCGTCCAGTGCGTCGAACTGCTGGAACGCCAACCCATCGCAAACTCCCTTGCAGCCCGACTGGTTGTCGCGCCAGGCCACCTTCACGCCGACCCGCGCGAGCACTTTCAGCACGGAGTCATGCGACTGGATCAGGGCCTCGTCGTAATGCTCCCGTCCCTGCTGCGAGAACATGCAGGGCAGCGACACCTCGGTGGACGTGCCGCACGACGTCGCCTTCGGGAAATTGATCACGCCGCGCCTGGCCAGCTCCGGGTTCGTCTCGCGCGCGTAGCCATTGAGCGAGAAATTCTGCGCACGCGCCGTCTCGCCGACAACCAGCACGAAGAACACGGGGCGCGTCCCGGCGGTCGCAACGACCTTCGCATCCGGTGCAGTCGCGGTCTTCGGGCCCGTGGCGACGCCGCGATCGGCCGCGTTCTGAGCGAGCGCAACGATGGCATTGGCGGGTGTGATGAGCCAGCGCATCTCGCGGTGATTGCGCATCAACGATGCCGCCTCGGCGAACACCAGCAGGAGGCTCGCCACGCCGAGGACCCCTGCGCCACCCACATAGCCGGCTCGAACCACGGCCGCGCGGCCCCAGGTGCGCGTCTTGAGAACCGGCCACCAGAGAAACAGCGAGGGCAGCAGGCCCCACAGGAAAACGTGGCCTGCCAGGCCCAAGCCCAGCAGTTCGCCCGCTTCCTTCGGGTTGGTCGCGACGACGTTGGCCATCATCGTGCGGTCCAGGTACACGGCGTAACGCTCCATGTAGTACGACGATGCCGCCGTGGCGACGAGAAGGAGCGTGAGGAGAACCCTCACGGTTCGGCGCATGGCGACGAGCGCGGTGAAGACGAAATAGAAGCACGCGAGTGCGAGAAATATTGCACTGGCAAAGAACCACGTGGACGGCTCGGCCCAAGACCGGCCCGCCAGTGCAGCCCGCCAGAATGGCCCGTTGCCCGCAGCCAGCATGAAGACGGCCGCACAGGCGACGAGCGTCTCGGTGTGGACTGCGGGGCGGCGCATCATGGCGGCGGAGTATGCCTTGCGAGCACGCTCCCAGCGAAAAAGGTTAAAATAGGCGGCTTTGCGCAGACCAGCGCATACCGCCGAGACCCACCGATCTCCGACATCATGAAAATCGCTCAAGAAATCCGCGCAGGCAACGTCATCATGCACTCCAGCAACCCGTGGGTCGTGCTGAAGACGGAATACGCCCGCGGCGGGCGCAATGCCGCCACCGTCCGCATGAAGCTCAAGAGCCTGCTCAATAACCAGGGCACGGAAATCGTCTTCAAGGCCGACGACAAGATGGACCAGATCGTCCTGGACAAGAAGGACTGCACCTACTCGTACTTCGCCGACCCGATGTACGTGTGGATGGACGCCGAGTACAACCAGTACGAAGTCGAGAAGGAAAACATGGGCGACGCCCTGAACTACCTGCTCGAAGGCATGCCCGCCGAAGTGGTGTTCTACGAAGGCAAGGCCATCTCGGTGGAAATCCCCACGAGCGTCGAGCGCGAGATCACCTGGACCGAGCCGGCCGTCAAGGGCGACACGTCCGGCAAGGTGCTCAAGCCCGCCAAGCTCGCCACCGGCTTCGAAGTCGGCGTGCCGATCTTCGTGGCTCAGGGCGATACGGTCGAAATCGACACGCGCACGGGCGAATACCGCCGTCGCGTGTAACCCGCGCGCTCTTGCACAATGAAGGCTCCGCAAGGAGCCTTTCGTTTGTCCGCAATGAATTTCAGCCTCGTCGACATCGCCGTCCCGTTCCGCATGCAGCCGGGTCTGCGGCGGCTCGAACCGGCAGATCCCCAACTGACGCGGCTCGATCCGGCAGGTGAGCTCTATCGCGAGAAGCGCGCGGTGATGGAGATCGGGCAGTCGCGCCATGTCGTGGCCGGCTTCGACCCATCGGCGGCGCTCGATGCGATCCGCGCGCGCATGCCGAGTGAATTACCGCCCGAAATCGCCTACGAACAGGACTTCGCGGTGCTCGATGGCGAGAGCGGCGCGCTCAAGTGGCTGTGTGTCTGCGTGCCGTCGCATTGGGCGCCCGAAGAGAAGATCGGACTCGACTTTCCCGCAGTGCACGCCCCCGTCGCCGACAACAAGCTGCTGGTGTCCTCGGCATCGCAACTCGTCAAGCTCGCAACTTCGGGCGATTGCTGGGAGCGTTTCGTGTGGACCGTCACTCCGTCGGGCCGCTACGACCAGCATCCGAAGCGTCATTTGCGCGAGCCCTGGCCGCAAGTGGAGGACGCACGGCAATTCGCGCAAAAGCTGTGGCTGCGGGCCGAGCGCCAGACGTTCTTCCCCGTGGCCGGCACACGCCAGTCGGTATTCACGATCCGCGTGATGCTCCAGCCGCTGGTCGAAGCGGTCGAAGCGCCCGGCGCCGCCCGCAAGCTGCACGATGCGCTCGCGACGATGAGCGATGCCGTGCTCGCGTACAAGGGCCTCGCTCCCGCGCGCGATCGCCTGCTGGCGTGGCTTTCGCACGGAGCCGCGTGATGGATCTCGCTTGGCGGATCGCGCAAGTGATCATCCCGGTTTTCCTGATCGTCGCCGTGGGCTATGTGTATGGCCGCAAGGTGCGCCCCGACCTCACCATGTTCAATCGCGTGGTGCTCGACGTGATGACGCCGGTGCTGGTGTACACCGCCCTGGCGGGCAAGGAGTTCCAGCTCGCCGAACAGGCCGTGCTGCTCGGCGCGGGCGCGGCGCTGATCCTGCTCACCGGCGCGGTCGCGTGGATTCTTGCGCGCGTCACCCGCACGAATGCGCGTAGCCTGGTGCCGGTCGTGATGTTCACGAATTGCGGGAACATGGGCTTGCCGCTGGCGCTCCTCGCATTCGGCCCTGCGGGGTTCGGCGCTGCCGTGGGCCTGTTCTCGATCAGCAACCTGATCCACTTCTCGCTGGGCGCGCGCGTGACCAGCGCCCATGCGACCACGCGCGAATTGCTCCTGAGCCCGTTGATGGTCGCGAGCGCGCTGGGCTTCGCCAGCGCGGCGACCGGCATGCGTCCCCCCGGCGTGATCTTCACCGGCATGAAGATGCTCGGCGAGCCGATGCTGCCGCTGATGCTGTTCTCGCTCGGCGTGCGGTTGACGCACTTGCATCGCGACGACGTGCCGCGCGGCCTGCTCGGTGCGTTCGCGCGGCCGGTGATCGGGCTGGCCGTGGCATTGCCGCTCGCCTATGTGTTGAACCTCGAAGGCGTGGCGCGCGGGCAGTTGCTGCTGTTCGCCGCGCTGCCGCCGGCCGTCATGCAGTTCATGCTCGCGGAACGCTACATGCAGGAGCCGCAACGCGTGGCGGCGATGATCCTGCTCGGCAATGCGCTCGCGATCGTCTTCGTGCCGCTCGGCCTGGCGTTATCGCTTTAAAACGAGCACCAGCACCACTGCAAAGATCGCGATCACGGCACCGGCCATGCCGATCACGATGCCGAACGGCAGGGGCGCGCGCACGGCGCCGAGAACCGCGGGCGTGGGTGGCGTCGCGGCAGGGAGCCATGAGACGAGTTCGCCCGCCGACCGCTCCGACTGCAACTTGAACGTCGCCATCTGCAGCTCGCTGCCTTCGGACCGGATCCAGAGATCGGCAAGGTCCTTGCGCGCACGCGCGTGCACGATGTCGCCGAGCGCGAGCTTGACGCGGCCTTCGCGGCCTTTCACCCTTCCCGCGATTCGAAGCACGTCCGGTTGCACGCGCACTTCGACGGCGCCCTCGTAACGCGGCAGTGGGCCGCGGCGTCCGCACTCGGCGAGCTCGGCGTCGAACCGCGCCTTCACGAGCGAAAACGTGCCGCTCAAGCCCGGCTGGAATCGGTTGCGATCTTCCACGGGGCGCAAGGATACCCGCGAACGTGCGCGGTGACGCAGAATGAGGCATGGCATCGACCAGAAACATCCACGACCGGCGGCTGGCGGATGCGTGGGCCACGCTGCAGGCGCACTCGAGCCAGGGCGAACAGCTCGAGCCCGATGCGGCACGCCTCGCGTTCGCCGACCCCGAGTTCCTCTTGCGGCGCGAAACGCGCGGCATCCGCTTCCAGCTCGAATTGCTCAAGCCCGACCTCGAGCAGCAGGCCTTGGGCATCGAAAACACCATCGTCGTCTTCGGCAGCGCGCGATTTCGCAGCGAGGATGACGCGGCGGCACTGGTGCAGGCCGCACGGGACAGCGGCGACGCCGAGCAACTGCGCCGTGCGCAGGCCCTTGCGCGCAATGCGCATTACTACGAGAAGTCGCGCGCGTTCGGCAAGCTGGTTGCGCAGTACAGCGCGGGCAAGGACCCGCGCGACATGCTGTTCATCTGCACCGGGGGCGGCCCCGGGATCATGGAGGCGGCGAATCGCGGCGCGTACGAGGGCGACGGGATCAGTGTGGGCCTCGCCATCGCGTTGCCGATGGAAGAGCAGCCCAATCGCTATGTGACGCCGGCGTTGTCGTTCCGCTTCCACTACTTCGCCTTGCGCAAGATGCACTTCATGATGCGCGCGAAGGCGCTGGTCGCGTTTCCCGGCGGATTCGGCACGCTCGATGAACTCTTCGAAGTGATCACGCTCGTGCAGACGCGCAAGTCCAAGCAGGTGCCGATCGTGCTCTTCGGCTCGGACTACTGGAAGCGGCTCGTGAACTTCGACTTCCTCGTCGAGGAAGGCGTCGTGTCGCCGCAGGACCTCGAATTGTTCCACCATGCCGACACGCCCGAAGCGGCGTGGGACGTCATCAAGAACTTCTACCGGCTCTAGTGATGATGCGGGAGCTTGAACGCAAGACGTACGCCCCCGCCGACCGCCGCCCCGACCACCCAGAACACGCCGGAGATGCCGATCAAGGTGCCCGCCACGCCGAACAGCATGGGCATGGTGACGCTGGAGGCATTGATTGCCATGACGCGCATCGCCACGGCCTCGCCGTGGCGATGTTCGGGCGTGATCTGGTGCAAGGTGCTCATGACCATCGGCTGCACCGTGCCCAACGCGACGCCCAGCAGCACGGAGCACAGGCCCATCGCCAGCGGCGCGTACATGAACGGATAGATCGCGAACACCAGCGCCGTCGCCGCCATCGCAGTCGCGATCACCGCCCATTCGCGCAGGTCGGCGGCGAACACCGGAATGATGAAGCGCACCGCGGCGGCCGCAACCGCGAACGACCCGAGGATGGTGCCGATCACCGACGCCGAGAGTCCGCGCTCGTGTCCCAGAACCGGAACCACGAAGGTATGCACGTCCCAGCAGGAGGACAGCAGCCAGTTGACGACGAGCAGCCGGCGAAAGCTGGTTTCGCGCAGCAAGTCCCACGCGGTGCCATGCTCGCCGTCGGGCCGGATCACCGGCGGCAGCTCGATGGCATCGTGCACCCAGAACCAGGCGACGAGCGGCAGCGCCGCCATGGCGAGGAAGGCCAGCGAGAAGCCGCCATGGTCGATCAACAGCCCCGCGCTGAAAGGTCCGATGAAGTTGGACACCGCCGGCCCGATCGCCAGCCAGGAGAACACCTGCTTGAGCTGCGTCGGCGTTTCCGCCGCGCGGCCCACGTGGCGTTGCAATGCGATTGACGCGGCCCCGGTCGCGCCCCCAGTGAGCAACGCACAGATGCAAAGCGCGGGAAATGTCGGCGAAACGACTGCGAGTCCCGCGCCCGCCGCAGCGGCAACCACGGCGAACCCGACGGGCCGCTTCAATCCATGCCGGTCGGCGTAGCGACCGGCGGGCAACGCGAGGAACACCTGCGTCAATGCAAAGAGCGCCAGCAGCACGCCCACGGCCGCCTCGCTTTGCCCGTCGCGCAGCGCCAGCAAAGGCGCCGCCATGCGCGTGCCCGCCATGCAAGCATGCAGGCAGACTTGTCCGGCGATCAGGCGCACCAGCGCCGGATTCAAGCCGCGCGACATTTCATGCGGCGGGGCCCGCGTCCGGCTCTCGGGGCGTGTTGCTCGCAGCCAGCGACGCGAGTTGCTCCGCGACCTCGGTGTCGCTGTCGGAGCCGTCGAGGAAGCCCGCCGGCAGCTTCTTCGTGCCCTTCACGCCGAGGCTCGCCAGCTTCTGCGCTTGCCCGACGAGGTTGCCGGTTCCCTTGGTCAACTTCCTTTCGGCGTCGTCATACGCCAGCTGCGCTTGCCGCAGCTTCTGGCCAAGCGCTTCCAGGTCCTTGAGGAAATCGCAGAACTTGTCATAGAGCAGCGTTCCGCGTTCGGCAATCTTCTTGGCATTGCGGTTCTGGTCTTCCTGCCGCCAAAGGTAGGCGACGGTGCGCAGCACGAACAAGAGCGTCGACGGGCTCACGAGCAGCACGTTCTTTTCCCACGCTTGGGAGAACAGCTGCCTGTCGTTCGCCGCAGCGAGCATGAAGGCCGGCTCGATCGGGATGAACATCATCACGAAGTCGAGCGTCGGGTACAGCTTCTGGTACTCGCGGCCGGACAGGCCCGAGATGTGTTTCTTCATGGAGTCGAGATGCGCGCGCAACGCAACGCGCTGGTCTTCGTCGCTCTTCGCGCTGGAGTACTGCTCGTACGCCACCAGCGACACCTTCGAGTCGAGGACCAGCTGCCGCCCCCCGGGCATGTGGATCAACGCATCGGGGCGTGCCCGCGTGCCGTCCTCGCGCTGCTTGCTGTCCTGCAGGAAGTAGTGCTCGTCCTTCATCAGCCCCGACGACGACAGCAGTTCCTCCATCACCCACTCGCCCCACGCGCCTTGCACCTGCGCATTGCCCTTCAATGCATCCGTGAGGTTCTGCGCGTCCTGGCTCAGGGTCTTGTTCAGCGACATCAGCTGCTTGACCTGTTCGGCGAGCGCGGAGCGGTCCTTGCCTTCCTGCACGTAGACCTGTTCGACCTTGCCCTTGAATTCGCTCAACTGGGTGCGCAGCGGCTCGAGCAACGCCCCGAGCGCGGTCTTGTTCTGGTCGGCGAATTTCTGCGACTTCTCCTCGAGGATCTGGTTGGCCAGCAGCTTGAACTGGTTGGACAGCTTTTCTTCGGCGGCCTGCAACAGCGAGAGTTTTTCGAGCGCTGAATTGCGCTCGTTGTCGAGCGTGACGTTCAACTGCGCGTTCGCGGTGCGCAAGTTCGCAGCTTCGCCTTCGGCCGTGGCACGAGAGCGCCTTTCGGCTTCGAGTTGCTGGCGGGCATCATCGAGCGACTGCGCGAGCTGCGTTGCACGCTCGGTGAGGCGCGCCACATCGGGCGCGGCTTCCGCCCGTCCTTTCGCCGCAGCTGCCTGCCACGCGGCAAGCGCGCCGATGGCCAACCCCACCAGCACCGCGAACACGATTGAAAGCGACTGCGCATCCACTTTGGATCCCCTCTCGGCCCGGCGTTACAACGTGCCCGGCCGCTGCTGCAAGGATAACCGCGAAGGCAGTGCGCTTCAGGCTTTCAGCACCCCGGGATTGACGGGAGTGAGAGGTTTTCCATGAACCAGGAAGCCAATGAGGTTGTCCGCCGCGAGTTCCGCCATCGCGCGGCGCGTCTTGACGGTGGCACTGGCGATGTGCGGCGTGAGGACGACGTTCGACAGCGCCAGCAGGTCGGGGTGAACGCTCGGCTCGCCCTCGAAGACATCGAGGGCCGCACCCGCGATCTTTTTCTCGCGCAGCGCCTTCGCCAGGGCCGCGTCGTCGACGATGCCGCCCCGCGCGATGTTCGTCAGCGTCGCGGTCGGTTTCATCAGGGCAATTTCCTGTGCGCCGATGACGTGGTGCGATTCCTTCGTGTACGGCACGACGAGCACGAGGTGGTCTGCCGTCGCCAGCAGTTCTTCCTTGCTCACGTAACGCGCCTTGCACGCCGCTTCCGCCTGCGGATCGAGCCGCGAGCGGTTGTGATAGATCACGTTCATCCCGAAGCCGTGCGCACCGCGCCTGGCGATGCCCTGGCCGATCCGGCCCATGCCCAGGATGCCCAGCGTGCTGCCGTGCACTTCGCTGCCGACGAACATGTCGTAGCGCCACCGGTCCCATTGGCCG
>DATLBJ010000074.1:0-3124 GCA_035526975.1 Ramlibacter sp. | reverse complement strand
AGTCATCGTGCGCAGCGGCTTCGACGAAATGAAAGCTTCGCCGTGGGAGAAGGAAGACGCGATGCACGAAGGCATCCCGTTCATCAACTACCACGTGCCGAAGGCGTTCATCCACGAGAACGGCAAGCTCAAGGGCATGACCTTCGAAGTGGTGCGAGCGGAGTACGACGACAAGGGCAATCGCAAGCTGGTGCCGACGGGCCAGCCCGAAGCGTTCTTCGAGTGCGACGAAGTGCTGGTCGCAGTCGGCCAGGAAAACTCTTTCCCGTGGATCGAGCGCGACTGCGGCATCGCCTTCGACAAGTGGGGCCTGCCCGCGCTGTTCAAGGACACCTTCCAGTCCACCGTGCCGAATATCTTTTTCGGCGGCGACTCGGCGTATGGCCCGAAGAACATCATCACCGCCGTCGCTCACGGGCATGAAGCCGCCGTGTCGATCGACCGGCTGTTGCACGGCGAGAACCCGGCTGTGCGGCCCGCCGCATTCGCGAACCTCATCTCGCAGAAGATGGGCATCCACGAGTGGAGCTACGACAACGACACGTCGAACGACACGCGCTTCAAGGTGCCGTGGGCGAAGGCCGAAAAGGCGCTCGCAAGCATCAAGGTGGAAGTGGAGCTGGGCTTCGACCCGGCCGTCGCTTTCAAGGAGGCACAGCGCTGCCTCAATTGCGACGTCCAGACGGTGTTCACCGACAACCTGTGCATCGAATGCGACGCGTGCATGGACATCTGCCCGATGGACTGCATCACGTTCACGCCGGAAGAGCCGGAAGGCGAGTTGCGCAAGCACCTGAAAGCGCCGGCGACGAACCCGACGCAGGACCTGTACGTGTCCGGCGACCTGAAAACGGGCCGCATCATGGTGAAGGACGAAGACGTCTGCCTGCACTGCGGCCTGTGCGCCGAACGTTGCCCCACCGGCGCGTGGGACATGCAGAAGTTCATGTTCAAGACGACGCAGGCGGGTCAATCGCCCGTTCGGGCTGAGCCTGTCGAAGCCCTTCGACAAGTTCAGGGCGATCGGATTTCGGGGATGTCAGCATGAAGCCGATCCAGGCGGTCAACGACTTCGTCATCAAGTTCGCGAACGTGAACGGCTCGGGCTCGGCCAGCGCGAACGAACTTTTTGCGAAGGCGATCCTGCGCATGGGCGTTCCCGTGAGCCCGCGCAACATCTTCCCGAGCAACATCCAGGGCCTGCCGACGTGGTACGAGGTCCGCGTGACGGAGCAGGGCTATCTCGGGCGGCGCGGCGGCATCGACATGATGGTGGCAATGAACCCGCAGACCTGGGACGCCGATGTGGCGGAGCTGGAGCCGGGGGGGTACCTGTTCTACGACAGCACGAGGCCGCTGCCGCCGGCGAAGTTCCGCGACGACATCAACGTGATCGGCATGCCCCTCACGGAAATCTGCAACGCGGTCTACACGGATGCGCGGCAGCGGCAGCTCTTCAAGAACATCGTCTATGTCGGCGCGCTGTCGGTGCTGCTGGAGATCGACCCGCAGGTGATCGAGAAGCTGTTCGGCGAGCAGTACAAGGGCAAGGAGAAGCTGCTGTCGTCGAACGTGCAGGCATTGCACCTCGGGCGCGACTTCGCGAAGGAGCACCTGAAATGGCCGATCGGGCTGCAGGTGAAGCGCTCCGACAAGGTTGGCAACAAGATCTTCGTCGACGGCAACAGCGCGGCTGCGCTCGGATGCGTGTACGGCGGCGCGACTGTCGCCGCGTGGTATCCGATCACACCGTCGTCCTCGTGCGCCGAGGCGTTCCAGAAGTACTGCATGAAACTGCGCGTGGACCCGAACACGGGCCAGAACCGTTTCGCGATCGTGCAGGCCGAGGACGAGATCGCGTCGATCGGGATGGTGGTGGGTGCAGGGTGGAACGGCGCACGCGCCTTCACCGCGACCTCCGGCCCGGGCATATCGCTGATGACGGAGTTCATCGGCCTCGCGTATTTCGCGGAAATCCCGGTGACGATCATCAACGTGCAGCGCGGCGGGCCGTCTACCGGCATGCCCACGCGCACGCAGCAGGCGGACATCGTTGCTTGCGCTTACGCGTCGCATGGCGACACCAAGCATGTTCTGCTGTTCCCCGAAGACCCGCACGAGTGCTTCGAGCATTCAGCGGCCGCACTGGACCTTGCCGAGCGCTTGCAGACGCCCGTTTTCCTGATGACGGTTCTCGACATCGGCATGAACCAGCGCCTGTGCGAGCCGTTCAAATGGGAAGAGGGCCGGCAATACGACCGCGGCAAGGTGATGACCGCCGAGGAACTCGAAGCCGGCAAGGACTTCGGCCGCTACAAGGACGTGGACGGCGACGGGATCCCGTGGCGCACGCTTCCCGGCACGCATGCCGCCAAGGGCTCGTACTTCACCCGTGGCACCACGCGCGACGCCTATGCGCGCTACTCGGAACGCGGGCCCGACTACATCTACAACGTCGAGCGATTGCTGCGGAAGTTCCAGACTGCGGCCACGATGGTTCCGCAGCCGGCGGTGAAGCTTGCGCGCGAGAAGACGAAGCTGGGCGTCATCTACTTCGGCTCCACCGCTCCCGCGATGAAAGAGGCGCTGGACGTGCTCGATGCGCAAGGCGTGCACATCGACGCGATGCGGCTGCGTGCCTTCCCGTTCCCCGAGAGCGTGTCGCGATTCATCGCGGACCACGACAAGGTTTTCGTCGTCGAACAGAACCGCGATGCGCAGATGCGCTCGCTGCTGGTCAACGAGCTGGAGATCGACCCCAAGAAGCTGGTGAAGGTGTTGCACTTTGACGGCACGCCGATCACGGCGCGCTTCATTTCGCGCGCCATCATGGACCGCCTGCCTTCGCGGATGAAGGCCGGCAGCGCCGCCGAGGAGAAGGTTGCATGACGTACATCGCCAAACCCCGGCTGCACCACCCGACGCTCGAGGTCAACAAGGTCGGCTACACGCGCCGGGATTACGAGGGCAAGATTTCCACGCTGTGCGCGGGATGCGGCCACGACTCGATCTCCGCCGCGATCATCCAGGCGTGCTGGGAGCTCGACATCGAGCCGCACCGCGTCGCAAAGCTCTCGGGCATCGGCTGCAGCTCGAAGACGCCGGATTACTTCCTTGGCGCGTC
>DATLBJ010000073.1:0-8156 GCA_035526975.1 Ramlibacter sp. | reverse complement strand
GACATCCGCAGCAGGCCGTAGGCAAGCAACAGCCCCGCCGGCACGACCACGAGTGCCGCCGGGTCGCCGGGCTTGAAGCTCATCGCATCGACGAGATTCTTGAGCAGCACCGGCACGCCGACGTTCGCGAGCTTCGCGCCGATCATGAACAGCAGCGCCGCGACGACACGGACCTTGTATTCCCACAGGTAGGGAAACAGGCGCTCGAGCGTGGACCAGTCCGTGTGCGGGCGCGCAGGTGCGCCTTCGCCGGAGGTGGGGGGGACGTAGCGGGTCGAAAGTTCGCCGGAGCGGCGCATTGGGGGAGAATCCTTCTTCTCAGGAGATGGTACCCATGTCGACGAACTCAAGTGCGCCGGTCTGCGAATTGCCCACTGACAAGGAACTGGTGCTCAAGGTGATCCCGCTGCCCGCCGATACCAACGGCAACGGGGACATCTTCGGCGGCTGGGTGATGGCGCAGGTCGACCTTGCGGGCTCCGTGCTGCCGGCGCGCATCACGAAGGGCCGCATGGCGACCGTTGCGGTCAATGAATTCATCTTCAAGCAGCCGGTGCGGGTGGGCGACCTCCTGAGCTTCTATGCGGAGGTCACACGCGTGGGGCGCACTTCAGTCACGGTGAAGGTGGAGGTGTTCGCGGAGCGCTACCGCGAGCACGGCAAGTACACGAAGGTCACGCAGGCAAACCTCACGTACGTCGCCATCGACGAAAACGGCAAGCCGCGCGAGATTCCGAAGTAGCTGTCACCCGGCGCAGGCCGGGGTGACCCGCTTCAGAATTTCCCGTGCCGGCCTTCGCCGGAGGCAAACCTTCCCGCGCCTTCGATGCCATCCGCGATGCGGTGCTTGCTGCGCTCCCACTCCGCATGCAGCGCTTCGTTGAGCGGCGTGCCCCATTGCCCATACGCATTCGCACGATCGGCCAGCATCGTCGCCTGCGGGAATTTCGAAAGCTGCAACGCGAGCTCGATCGCGGCTTCGCGTGACTGCCCTTTCGGCACGACGCGGTTCGCCAACCCCATCTGCATCGCCTCCGCCGCTTCGACTTTCCGTCCCGTGAGGATCAGGTCCATCGCGTGGCCCATGCCAATGAGGCGGGGCAGGCGCACGGTGCCGCCGTCGATCAGCGGCACGCCGAAGCGGCGGCAATAGACGCCGAAATACGCATCGTCTTCCATCACGCGCACGTCGCACCACAGCGCGAGCTCCATGCCGCCGGCAACTGCGGCACCGGCCACCGCGGCGATGACGGGTTTCGACAGCAACAGGCGCGACGGGCCCATCGGACCCAGGGCCTTGGGCTCCGACGCATCGAAGTCGAGGTGACCCAGCGACGAATTCGCGAGCTTCGCGCCCGCCTGCAAGTCCCAGCCGGCGCAGAAATGACCATTGGCCCCATGGAAGACCGCCACGCGCGCTTCGGCGTCGGCATCGAACGCGAGGAACGCCTCATGGAGCGCCTTCGCCGTTTCCGAATCGACTGCGTTGCGCACTTCCGGGCGGTCGAGCGTCACGACGGTCACTGCGCCAACCTTTTCACTTCGGATGCTCATGGGAGTTTCTCCTGCCTTCGGGCCAACCCTCTACTTGCGCGCTGCGCCGCAAAGTTATAACCCCAGAGGCAAAGCAACACAAAAGGCGGAGCGTTTGCAAGTCGTGCAACTGGTGATCAGCGGCGTGGCCCAGGGCTGCATCTACGGGCTGATCGCCCTGGGCTTCGTGCTGATCTACAAGGCGACGGAAACGGTGAGCTTCGCGCAGGGCGACTTGATGATGCTCGGCGCGTTCGCGGGGCTTGCAGTCATGACGCTCATGGGGTTTCCGTTCTGGGTCAGCGTCATCGCGTCGATCGTGGGCATGGCGGCTTTCGGCGTGCTGCTCGAACGCGTCGTGATCCGCCCCATCCTCGGTCAACCCGCGTTCTCCATCGTGATGCTCACGATCGGCATCGGCTATGTCGCGCGCGGGCTGATCACGATGATCCCCGGCATCGGCACCGAGACGCACACGCTGGCCGTGCCGTACAAGGACGAAGTGTGGAAAGCGGGCGCGCTCGTGCTCAACGTGGAGCAGATGGTGGTGATCGCCGTGACATCGCTGCTGTGCCTGTTGCTGTTCGTCGTGTTCCGCTACAGCAAGGTCGGCATCGCGATGCAGGCGTCGTCGCAGAACCAGCTTGCGGCCTACTACATGGGCATCCCGGTGAAGAAGCTCAACGGCCTCGTCTGGGGACTTGCAGCTGCGGTGGCCGCGGTGGCGGGTTTGCTGCTTGCGCCGATCACGTTCGTGTTCGCGAACATGGGGCTGATCGGGTTGAAGGCCTTCCCTGCCGCGGTGGTCGGCGGTTTCGGCAGCTTGCCGGGCGCCATCGTCGGCGGCCTTGTGATCGGCGTGGTGGAGTCGCTCGCGGGTTTCTATTTGCCCGAGGGGTTCAAGGACGTCGCGCCGTATGTCGTCGTGCTGGTGATGCTGATGATCAAGCCGAACGGCCTGTTCGGCGAACGCCTGGCGAAGAAGGTCTAGCCGCATGCGGTTCCTCTTCAAGACCGACTACGCGCAGGACATCGCGCTGGCCAAGCACGGCGGCCACGTGCTCTGGTACAGCCTGCTCGTGCTGGTGCTCGTCGCCGCGCCGTGGCTGTTTGCCGAGTATTGGCTGGCGCAGCTCACGTTCGTGTTGATCTACGGCATCGTGGGGCTGGGCCTGATGTTGCTCTCGGGCTTTACCGGGCTGTTCTCGATCGGCCATGCCGCTTTTCTCGGCGTGGGTGCCTACACGGAGGCAGTGCTCGTCAATCAAGGCTGGCCCTTCCCCGCCGCGATGGTGATGGCGGCTGCGCTGTCGGCGCTCGTCGGCGTGGTCGTGGGGTTGCCTGCGCTGCGCGTCAAAGGCATCTATCTCGGCATCGCAACGATCGCGATGGCTTTCGTCGTGCAGGAGATCCTGTCGCGCTGGGATTCGGTCACGGGCGGCAACGCAGGCATCACCGTGAAGAAGCCGTCTCTGTTCGACTGGAATGTCGATACGCCGACGAGCTTTTACTACCTGTGCCTCGTGCTGGCGATCGCGTCGACGCTTGCAATCCTCAACCTGCTGCGGTCACCGACGGGCCGCGCGTTCGTCGCGATCCGCGATTCGGAGATCTCGGCGCAAAGCATGGGCATCCACCTCGCGCGCTACAAGACGCTGTCGTTCTCGATCTCCGCCGCGCTCGCAGGCATTGGCGGCGCGCTGTACGCGCACAAGCTGACGTTCATCTCCCCCGACCAGTTCGACATCCTGCAATCGATCGACCTGCTGCTGATGGTGGTGATCGGCGGGCTCGGTTCGGTGCACGGCGCGTTCCTGGGCGCGATCTTCCTGATCTCGATGCCGCAAGCGATTGCGCTGTCGAAGGATTACCTGCCGCCCGTCATCGGCCAGGCGCCGGGCCTGCAAGGCGTCGTGTACGGCACGGTGCTGATCGCGTTCGTGCTGTTCGAGCCGCTTGGCCTGTATGGGCGATGGCTGAAGGTGCGCACGTATCTCGAGCTGTTCCCGTTCTACCGCAAGGGCCTGTTCAAGCGGCAGAAGTCGTTCCAGAAATCGGATCGGCTGAGATGATCGACGCGCTTCTTTCCGCCAGGAACCTCAGCGTGCGCTTTGGCGGCGTGCTGGCGGTGAACAACGTCAGCTTCGAAGTGCAACGCGGCGAGGTGTTCACGCTGATCGGGCCGAACGGCGCGGGCAAAACGACTGTGTTCAACCTGATCAGCCGCATCTACACGCCGACCTCGGGAGCCATCTCGTTCGAAGGCCGCGAGCTCACGCAGGAGCCGCCGCATCGCATCGCGTCGCTGGGCATTGCGCGCACCTTCCAGAACATCGAGCTGTTCGAGCACGCCACGGTATTGCATAACCTCCTGATCGGCCGCCACACGCATCGCACGACGAGCGTGTGGAGCGAAATGCTCTTCACACCGGCCGTGCGGCGCGCGGAAGTCGCACATCGCGAGCACGTGGAGCGCGTGATCGAGCTGCTCGACCTGCAGCACCACCGCGATTCCTTCGTCGCCGGATTGCCCTATGGCGTGCGCAAGGTGGTCGAGCTCGCACGCGCACTGTGCACGCAGCCCAAGCTGCTGCTCCTCGACGAGCCCTCCTCCGGCCTGAACGTCGAGGAGACGGAAGACATGGCCTTCTGGATCCACGACATCCAGCACGAGCTCGGCATCACGGTGATGATGGTCGAACACGACATGACGCTCGTGTCGAAAGTGTCGGACCGCGTGCTGGCGATGAACCAGGGCGAGGTCCTCGCACTCGGCACGCCGAAGGAAGTGCAGACGCATCCCGGCGTGATCGAAGCGTATCTCGGCACGGTGGAAGACATGGCGTCACTGCGCAGGGCTGCATGAGCACGAACCCGCCTTCGATCAGCGACACGCCGGTGCTGAAACTGTCGAACGTCGAGTCGGCGTACGGGCCGATCAAGGCGATCCGCGGCGTGAGCCTGCAAGTGCGCCGCGGCGAGATCGCGACCGTGCTCGGCTCCAATGGGGCGGGCAAGACGACCATCCTCAAGACGATCAGCGGGATCATCGATCCGCGCAAGGGCAGCGTGGAGTTCAAGGGCGAGGAGATCACCGCGCGCGACCCGGCGTACATCGTGGAGCAAGGGCTGTCGCATGTGCCCGAGGGCCGGGAGGTGTTCGCGCTGCTGTCGGTGCACGACAACCTGGTGATGGGCGCCTACACGCGCAGCGACCGCGACGACGTGGCGCGCGACATGGAGGCCGTGTACCACTACTTCCCGATCCTGAAGGAGCGCGAGAAGCAGGACGCCGGTCTCCTGTCCGGCGGGCAGCAGCAGATGCTGGCGATCTCGCGCGCCATCATGGCGTCGCCCGATTTGATCCTGCTCGACGAGCCGAGCCTCGGCCTGAGTCCCAAGCTCACCAAGGAGATCTTCGAGATCGTCGTTCGCATCAACCGCGAGCGCGGCACGACGATTTTGCTGGTGGAACAGAACGCGAACATGGCGCTCAACTGCGCCGACTACGGCTACGTGCTGGAGAACGGGCGGATCGTGATGGAAGACACGTGCGCGGTGCTGCGCGAGAAGGACGACATCAAGGAGTTCTACCTTGGCCTGAAGGAAGCCGGCGTGCGCGGCGAGCGGCGCTGGAAGAAGCGCAAGAACTGGAGATAGCCCATGTCGAATCTCTGGGACCTTTCCCATATCCGTCCGGCAACGCGCGTGGCAGTCGAGGGTGACACGATCCCGGCGATGTTCTGGAATGCCGTGAAGCTGCGCGGCGACAGGACGTGGTTGCGACAAAAGGAGTTCGGCATCTGGCGCGGCTGGTCGTGGAACGAGGTCGCGCAGGCCGTGCGTGAGATCGCCGGCGGATTGATGGCGCTCGGCTTCGCGCCGAAAGACACTGCATCAATCCTGTCGAACACGGTCGTCGAGTGGGTGCTCTCGGACATCGCAGTGCTGTCGTGCGGCGGCGTGTCCAACGGCATCTATCCGACCGATGCGCCTTCGCAGGTGCACTACCTGTGCGAAGACTCGCGCACCAGCATCCTGTTCGTCGAAGACGACGAGCAACTCGACAAGGCGCTCGAAGTGCGCGCGCAGCTCCCGCTGCTCAAGAAAGTGATCGTGTTCGACATGGAGGGTCTGCGCGAGCTGAAAGATGAGGGCGTGATGGGCCTGGACGACCTGCGCGCGCTGGGCCGCGATTACCTCGCGCATCACGCCGACGAGTTGATGCAACGCGTGAATGCGGTCAAGCCTGCGGACCTCGCGATCCTGATCTACACCTCGGGCACCACCGGCAAGCCGAAGGGCGCAATGCATTCACACGCCGGCCTGGTCTACACCGCACGCGGCTACAACACCCTGGTGGCGCAGGACGAGAGCGACGAGCGCATGTGCTTCCTTCCGCTTTGCCATGTGGCCGAGCGCGTGGGCGGCGAGTACTTCGCGCTGTACACGGGCTCGGTGCTGAACTTCGTCGAGAACCCGGAGACGGTGCCCGAGAACGTGCGCGAGATCTCGCCGACGGTGCTCACCGCTGTGCCGCGCGTTTGGGAGAAGTTCTATTCGGCCGTGACGATCGCGATCAAGGAAGCGACGGCCCTCGAACAAGCCGCGTACAAGTGGAGCCTGGGCATCGGCACCAAGGTCGCCGCGAAAGTGCTGGCCGGCGCGGCGGTCGACCCTGCGCTGAAATTCGAGTTCCGCATTGCGCGCTGGCTGGCGCTGGACAACGTGCGCAAGTTGATCGGCATCCATCGCGCCCGCTTTCTCGTGACCGGCGCGGCACCGATTTCTCCCGACCTCGTGAAGTGGTACCTCGCGCTGGGTGTGCCGATGCTCGAGGTGTGGGGAATGACGGAGTCGTGCGGCGCGTCGACGGGCGTGCCGGCGTCGCGCATCAAGCCCGGCACGATCGGGCCCGCTGCGGCATACAACGAAGTGCGCATCGATGCGGCGACGAACGAGATTCTCGTGCGCGGCCCGAACGTCTTCATGGGTTACCTCAACCAGCCGGAGAAGACGCGCGAGACGATCGATGCCGAAGGCTGGCTGCACACCGGCGATGTCGGCTCCGTGGACGCGGACGGTTACTTCCGCATCACCGACCGCATGAAGGACATCATCATCACCGCGGGCGGCAAGAACATCACGCCCAGCGAGATCGAGAACGAGCTGAAGTTCTCGCCGTACATCACCGATGCAGTGGTGATCGGCGACCGGCGGCCCTATCTCACGGTGATCGTGATGATCGATCAGGAGAACGTCGAGAAGTACGCACAGGACAACGACGTGCCCTTCTCCAACTACGCCAGCCTCACGCGTGCGCCGGAAGTGCAGGCGCTGATCCAGTCGGAGGTCGATCGCGTGAACAAGAAATTCGCGCGCGTCGAGCAGGTCAAGAAGTTCTTCCTGCTGGAGACGCAGCTGTCGGCGGAAGACGAGGAGCTCACGCCGACGATGAAGTTGAAGCGCAAGCTGGTGCAGCAAAAGTACGCGGGGCAGATCGAGGCGATGTATGGGTGATCAAGCGCAGCACATCCTTCGCGCCCAATGAGCATGCGATGCCTCCGATTCTTTTCGGGCATCATGCAAGTCAGCATTATGATTGGCAGAGTTCCAAACGAGATGGGACACAGATCAGGTGCGCGCTCGATTTTTTGTCCACCCAGTCCTTTGAAGGTTCGTTGATGTTCGGACGAAGCCGGTTGGCGATAGGCGTTGGCGCGGGCCTGACGATTGGCTTTGTCGCGCTGATCGTGATCGTGGGCACCACCATCTGGCTGGTGGAACGCGGCAACAGCCTGTTCGAGCAATCGGCGTTGCAGCGCACGATCCGCATCGCCGCGGTGGAGCTGCGCGATCATTTGCGCACCGCGGAGTCGAGCCAGCGCGGATTTCTCCTGACGGGCAACCAGATTTACCTGGCCCCTTACGACACGGCCAAGACGCGGGCACGGCAGGAGCTGGATGACCTGGGCCGGATGATTGCGCCGGATGCCCCCAACCGGGCCATGCTGCCCAGGTTGTCGGAAGCGGTGGACGAAAAAATCGCCGAGATGGACAACAGCATTGCGCTGAAAAGTGCCGGCCGCGATGCGGACGCCTTGGCATTGCTCCAGCGCAATCGCGGCAAGACGCTGATGGATGAAATCAATGTCTTTCTCTATGGCGCGATATTGATCGCCGACGAGAACGCCACTCTCAACAGCGCGGAACAGCAACGCAATGCATCGCTGCTGCGGTGGATATCGGCGGGCGCCGCCGTGGTCATCATCCTGGTGGTGCTGGTGGTGGCCTTTACCGTCTACCGCAACGGGCGGGATTTGAAAATGGCGCGCGACGAAGTGCAGGCCATCAACCTGACGCTCGAAGAACGCGTGAAGACCCGCACGGCGGATCTGGCCATGGCGCGGGAACGTGCAGAAGTCCTGCTGGCCGAGGTCAATCACCGCGTGGCCAACAGCCTGCAGCTGGTGGCGGTACTCGTGGGGATGCAAATGCGTTCCGTCACCGATACGGCGGCCAAGGATGCCTTGCGTGAAACCCAATCGCGGATCAATGCAATCTCGCTGATCCACAAGAGCCTGTACACATCAGGAGATGTGACAAACGTGGCGCTGAACGAT
>DATLBJ010000072.1:0-2174 GCA_035526975.1 Ramlibacter sp. | reverse complement strand
GAGCGGTAGTTCTGCTCCAGCTTGATCACGTCCTTCACGTCGAAGTCGCGCACGAACTCGTTCATGTTGCCGACTTCGGCGCCGCGAAAGCGATATATCGAGTTGTGCGTGACGAGCCCGGCGGCAATGAAGTTATGGGTGGGATACACGTCCATGTCGAAGACTTTGCATCCACCGCCATCGAAACGCCGCACGGCACGAACGGTGTCGCGCAGGCCGCGGAAGTCCAGCAGCGCATCACCCGGCCGTACCGCGCTGGCGAAGGTCTCCTTGTAGTCCCCGACCGCCACCTGCGCGGATGGGTCAGCCAAGGCGACCGTTGCCAGAGCGCCGTCCACGAAGTGCGTGTGCTCGGGCGTACTCACAAGGTACCGGCCGGCGTGAGTCTCGATTTCGACCAGGTCGCCCCTCGCTGCGCTGGAATGCGTCGCGCCTACTGTTGCCGGCCTGAAGTCGCCAGGGCCGTAGCACGACAAGACTTCTTCTCCGACGCGGACCGCTTCGATCGGTTTGCGGCTGCCGTCCCCCATCGTGACCAGCGTGCCGGCCGGCACGCACTGATCGTCATCGCCCACCGCGAACACGCAGCCGTTGCTGCCGGCGAGCATCTTGATCCACTTGTACTGCAGCTTGTTGGTGTCCTGGAATTCGTCGACCAGGATGTACTTGAAGCGCCCCTGGTAGTGCTGCAGGAGGTTGAGGTTCTTCGCCAGCATCTCGAAGGTGCGCAGCAGCAGCTCGGCGAAGTCCACCACGCCCTCGCGATTGCACTGCGCGTCGTAGTCGGCATAGAACTGCACCATGCGGCGCGTGAAGGAATCGCCCGCTTCGACGGCATTCGCGCGCAGCCCGGCTTCCTTGCAGTTGTTGATGAAGTTCTGCAGCTGCCGCGGCGGATACTTTTCCTCGTCGAGCGCCTGCGCCTTGGCCAGCCGCTTGATGAGCGATTGCTGGTCCCCCGAATCGAGGATCTGGAACAGCTGCGGCAGATCGGCATCGCGATGGTGCGTACGCAGCAGCCGGTTGCAGAGCCCGTGGAACGTCCCGACCCACATGCCTCGCGTATTGATCGGCAGCATCGCCGAGAGGCGCGTCAGCATCTCGCGCGCCGCCTTGTTGGTGAAGGTGACGGCGAGGATGCCGTTGGGTGTCGCCTGTCCCGTCTGGATCAGGTGCGCGATACGCGTGGTGAGCACCCGCGTCTTGCCACTGCCGGCACCCGCGAGGATCAGGGCGCATTGCCGCGGCAGCGTGACGGCCTTGTGCTGCTCGGGATTGAGGTTGTCGAGGTACGAGGACATCGGAATTACATGGAGGCGTAGACCTCCATTTTCCATCATTCCGGCAGTGTCCCGCGCCCGAAAATCGCGCGCGGCCTAACACGAAATCTACCGCCGGGAAAATTGCGGCGGCGTCTGCCGCCGAAGGGTGAGGTTGGCCACGCTCGCGCCGAGAGAAACGTCGTTCACGCGCGCCGTGCCCACGATCACCTCGCCCCCGAACCCGAAGGACGACAGGTCGATGTCCGCAGGTTCCGCCGAAATGCGCAAACCCGTCTCGCGCAATGCGGCCAGCGCCGCGGCCATGTTGGCGTGGGTGACGATCGCGGTGCAGTGGCGGTTCTCGCTCCAGCCGGTCACGTGTTGCATGCTGCAGGACCATTGCGGCGCAGTCACGAAGCGCACCGCTCGTCCGAGCGCATCCGTCCTGGCAAGCGGCGTGGAGACGAACGCGTTCACGCCATCGTGGCCCAGGCTCTCGATGCCGCTGCCGTTCACGCCCGCCGGGCGGTTGTCGAACAGGTTCACGATCCACCCCAGCACCGTGCCGGTGGTGCGATCGCGCAGGTACATGCCGAGGCTCACCTGTGCGGTGCCCTCGATGAGCGGCGGTGCTACCGAATGCACCCAGGGTATTCGTACGTCCGCATCGATCACCACCGACGCCCCGCCCGCGAATGCGGCAATCGGCGGAAACAGGTCGCGTGCGATGCTCACGTTCGGGCCTTCGCCCACCAGCGGCGCGGCATGCGTGAAGGTTGCGCTATTGATGAAGAATCCCGCCTCGGTGCAGCGCAGCTGGAAGGCGCTGTTTCCGTCCGCGTCGCGAAAGCCGCGCTGTGAATCGGCGGCGAAGGGCAAGCCGGTGTAGCGGCCGACGTCCCACGAAATCGG
>DATLBJ010000071.1:0-19874 GCA_035526975.1 Ramlibacter sp. | reverse complement strand
GCCATCGGCGTCGCAGCGCGCGAGGAGCTCGACAACCTGATCTTCGTCATCAACTGCAACCTGCAGCGCCTCGACGGACCTGTGCGCGGCAATGGCAAGATCATCCAGGAGCTCGAAGGCGAGTTCCGCGGCGCGGGGTGGAACGTGATCAAGCTCGTGTGGGGCAGCTACTGGGACCCGCTGCTGGCTCGCGACAAGGAAGGCATCCTTCGCAAGGTGATGATGGATGTGCTCGATGGCGACTACCAGGCAATGAAGGCGAACGATGGGGCGTTCGTGCGCAAGCATTTCTTCGGACGCCATCCCAAGCTGCTGGAGATGGTCGCGAAGATGAGCGACGAGGACATCTGGCGCCTGCAGCGCGGCGGCCACGACCCGCAGAAGGTGTACGCGGCGTACCACAAGGCAGCGAACACGAAGGGCCAGCCGACGGTGCTGCTGGTCAAGACCGTGAAGGGCTTCGGCATGGGCAAGGCCGGCGAGGGCAGGAACATCGCCCACCAGGCCAAGAAGCTGGGCGACGATGACATCAAGACGTTCCGCGACCGCTTCAACATCCCGATCCCCGACGAGAAGCTCGCCGAGATCCCGTTCTACAAGCCCGAAGAGCACACGCCCGAGATGCAGTACCTGCAGGCGCGGCGCAAGGAGCTGGGAGGCTACTTGCCGCACCGGCGCGCGAAGGCCGACGAACAATTGAAGGTGCCGCCCCTCGACACGTTCAAGTCCGTCACCGACCCGACCGCCGAAGGCCGCGAGATCTCGACGACGCAAGCCTACGTGCGCTTCCTCACCCAACTGCTGCGCGACAAGGAGGTCGGCCCGCGCGTGGTGCCGATCCTCGTCGACGAGGCGCGCACCTTCGGGATGGAAGGCCTGTTCCGCCAGATCGGCATCTACAACCACGAAGGGCAGAAGTACACGCCGCAGGACCGCGACCAGGTTTCCTACTACAAGGAAGACCAGCACGGCCAGATCCTGCAGGAGGGCATCAACGAAGCGGGCGGCCTCGCGAGCTGGATCGCGGCGGCGACGAGCTACAGCACCAGCAACCGCATCATGATCCCGTTCTACATCTACTACTCGATGTTCGGGCTGCAGCGCGTGGGCGACCTGTGCTGGGCCGCGGGTGACATGCAGGCCCGCGGCTTCCTGCTGGGGGGCACGTCGGGCCGAACGACGCTCAATGGTGAAGGGCTGCAGCACGAAGACGGCCACAGCCACATCTTCGCGGCGACGATTCCCAACTGCGTGAGCTACGACCCGACCTTCGCGCACGAAGTCGCGGTGATCATGCAGCACGGCCTGAAGCGCATGGTGGAGAAGCAGGAGAACGTCTTCTACTACATCACCTTGCTCAACGAGAACTACGCGATGCCGGGGCTTGCCGCCGGCACCGAGGAACAGATCATCAAGGGCATGTACCTGTGCAAGGAAGGCCCGAAGGCGACGCCGCGCGTCCAGCTCCTTGGCAGCGGCACGATCCTGCGTGAATCGCTTGCGGCGCAGCAACTGCTGGAAAAGGAGTGGGGCGTTGCCGCAAACGTGTGGAGCTGCCCGAGCTTCAACGAGCTGGCGCGTGATGGCCTCGATGCCGAGCGCCACAACATGCTGCACCCGACGGCGAAGCCGCGCGCCGCGTTCGTCACGCAGCAACTCGAGAAACACACGGGGCCGGTCATCGCGTCGACCGACTACATCAAGGCCTATGCGGAGCAGATCCGCGCCTTCATCCCGAAGGGCCGCGCGTACAAGGTGCTGGGCACCGACGGCTTCGGCCGCAGCGACTTCCGAACGAAGCTGCGCGAGCATTTCGAGATCGACCGCCACTACATCGTCGTCGCTTCGCTCAAGGCATTGAGCGAAGAGGGCACGGTGCCCGCGGCGAAGGTTGCCGAAGCCATCCAGAAGTACGGCATCAAGGCAGACAAGATCAATCCGCTGTACGCTTGAACGCTCGCGAGCCGGAGAACAAGAACATGGCACTGGTTGAGGTGAAGGTCCCCGACATCGGGGACTTCGATGAAGTCGCAGTCATCGAACTGCTCGTCAAACCCGGGGACACGATCAAGAACGAGCAATCGCTCGTCACGGTCGAAAGCGACAAGGCTTCGATGGAAATTCCATCGAGCAGCGCAGGGGTCCTGAAGGAACTCAAGGTCAAGCTGGGCGACAAGGTTGCGGAGGGTTCCGTGCTGGCCGTGATCGAAGCGGGCAATGCGCCGGCCGCCGCGACGCCCTCACCCCAGCCTGCGCCCCCGAAGTCCGAGCCCGGAAAGGCCATCGAAGTCAAGGTTCCGGACATCGGGGACTTCAAGGACATCGCCGTCATCGAAGTTCTCGTCAAGGCCGGCGACACGGTAAAGAACGAGCAGTCGCTCATCACCGTCGAAAGCGACAAGGCCTCGATGGAGATTCCTTCGTCGAGCGCCGGCGTGATCAAAGAGCTGAAGGTGAAAGTCGGCGACAAGGTCAATCAGGGCGATGTCATCGCCATGCTTGAAAGCCAGGGAACCGCTCGCGCTGAGCCTGCCCAGGCGCCGGCGCCGGAATCGACATCGCCACCCGCGGCGCAAGAGCGCACGTCGCCGACGGCGGCACTGCCGCCGCATGACCCGGGCTCGGCGCGCGGCACCTTGCCGCATGCATCGCCTTCCGTTCGCAAGTTCGCGCGCGAGCTCGGCGTGCCGCTGGACGAAGTGAAGGGCACCGGCCCCAAGGGCCGCATCACGCAGGAAGACGTGCAGGGCTTCACCAAGGCGGTGATGAAGGGCGAGGCCACCACGAAGGCCGCTGCGGGCAAGGGCAGCGGTGCAGGCGGAGGCGAAGCGCTTGGGCTTCTTCCGTGGCCGAAGGTCGACTTCGCGAAGTTCGGGCCGATCGAGCGCAAGGACATGCCGCGCATCAAGAAGATCAGCGGCGCGAACATCCACCGCAACTGGGTGATGATCCCGCACGTCACGAACCACGACGACGCGGACATCACGGATCTCGAGGCCTTCCGCGTCCAGTTGAACAAGGAAAACGAAAAGGCCGGCATCAAGATCACGATGCTGGCGTTCCTGATCAAGGCGAGCGTCGCGGCGCTGAAGAAATTCCCCGAATTCAATTCGTCGCTCGATGGCGAGCAACTCGTGTTGAAGAACTACTGGAACATCGGTTTCGCGGCCGACACGCCCAACGGCCTTGTCGTTCCGGTGATCAAGAACGCCGACCAGAAGGGCATCGTCGCGATCACGCAGGAAATGGCTGAGCTTGCGAAGAAGGCGCGCGACGGCAAGCTCGGGCCCGCCGACATGCAGGGCGCGACGTTCACTATCTCATCCTTGGGCGGCATCGGCGGCACGTCGTTCTCGCCGATCATCAATGCGCCGGAGGTGGCGATCCTCGGGGTGTCGAAGAGCGCGATGAAGCCGGTGTGGGACGGCAAGCAGTTCGCACCGCGGCTCATCCTTCCGCTTTCCCTGTCGTGGGACCATCGCGTGATCGATGGCGCCGGGGCGGCACGGTTCAACAGTTATCTCGGCGCTATATTGTCGGACTTCCGCCGCACGATGCTTTGATGAACGCGCCGCGTTCGCTGCGCGCGGCACTGGAGACAAAACAAGAATGACGACCGTCGTGGTGGTGAGGAAAGCCGGGCAGATCGCGATCGCCGCGGACACGTTGGTGACCTTCGGCGACACGCGCCTGGCGAACCGCTTCGAAGACAACACGAAGATCTTCAAGGTCGAGACCGACGTCGGCCCGTCGTACCTCGGCATGGCGGGCACGGTGGCGCACTTCCCGGTGCTGCGCAAGGCAATCGGCTCGATGCCGCGCGAAATCCTCAAGCTCGGGAACAAGGACGACGTGTTCGACACGTTCACCAAGCTGCATCCCTATCTCAAGGACAACTTCTTCCTGCAGACGAAGGAAGAGGATTCCGACCCCTACGAGTCGAGCCAGTTCAGCGTCGTGATCGCCAACGCGACGGGGATCTACGGTTTGTACAGCTATCGCGAAGTGTTCGAGTTCAAGGAATTCTGGGGCATCGGCTCGGGGCGCAGTTTTGCGCTGGGTGCGATGCATTCCATCTACGCGAAGGCCAAGACGGCGCGCGAAGTCGCCGAGGCCGGCATCGTCGCCGGCTGCGAATTCGACCGCAATTCCGCCGGGCCGGCGGACATCTTCACGATGAAGATGCGAGAAGCGAAATAGATAACGAACAGAGGAAGAGGGCCCATGGGCATGGTCGAAGTGAAGGTCCCGGACATCGGCGACTTCAAGGACGTCGCGGTCATCGAACTGCTCGTGAAGCCCGGCGACACGGTCAAGGTGGACCAGTCGCTCATCACCGTGGAGAGCGACAAGGCGTCGATGGAGATTCCGTCGACGGGCGCCGGGGTCGTGAAGGAACTGCGCGTCAGGATCGGCGACAAGATTTCCGAAGGTTCGGTGCTTGCGGTGCTTGAATCGACAGGGGCCGTTCGCGCTGAGCCTGTCGAAGCGCATGCGCCGGCACCGAGCCCTTCGACAAGCCCGGGCCGAACGGAAGCGGCCGCCGCACCCTCATCTCCAGATGCCTCATACGACTGCGACATGCTCGTGCTGGGCGCAGGCCCGGGTGGCTATTCCGCTGCATTCCGCGCGGCCGACCTCGGAATGAAAGTCGTGCTCGTCGAGCGCTACGCGACGCTCGGCGGCGTTTGCCTGAACGTCGGCTGCATCCCGTCGAAAGCGCTCCTGCACGTCGCGGCGGTGATGGACGAAGTGGCGCATTTCGAATCGCTCGGCGTTTCGTTCGGCAAGCCGAAGGTCGATCTCGAGAAACTGCGCGCACACAAGTCCAAAGTCGTGGGCAAGCTGACCGGCGGCCTCACCGCGATGGCGAAGATGCGCAAGGTCACCGTCGTCCGCGGCGTGGCTAAGTTCGTCGACCCGCATCGCATCGAAGTCGAGGAAACGACGGGCAGCGGCAGCGAGCTTTCGGGGAAGAAGCAGGCGATCTCGTTTCGCCACTGCATCATCGCGGCCGGATCGCAATCGGTGCAATTGCCGTTCATGCCGAAGGACGACCGTATCGTCGATTCGACGGGCGCCCTCGATCTGAAGCAGGTGCCCAAGCGCATGCTGGTCCTCGGCGGCGGGATCATCGGCCTGGAGATGGGCACGGTGTATTCCACTCTGGGCGCGCGGCTGGACGTGGTCGAGATGCTCGATGGCCTGATGCAAGGCGCCGACCGGGACCTCGTGCGCGTGTGGCAGAAGATGAACACGCCCCGCTTCGACAACATCATGCTCAAGACGAAGACCGTCGGCGCGGAAGTGACGAAGAACGGCATCCTCGTGAAGTTCGAAGGCGAGCAGGCGCCGAAGGAACCGCAGGTCTACGACCTCGTGCTGCAGGCCGTGGGGCGCAGCCCGAACGGCAAGAAGATCGGCGCGGAAAACGCCGGCGTGACAGTGACGGACCGCGGTTTCATCCCCGTCGACATCCAGATGCGCACGAACGTGCCGCACATCTACGCGATCGGCGACATCGTGGGCAACCCGATGCTTGCGCACAAGGCCGTGCACGAGGCGCACGTCGCAGCGGAGGCGGCCGCGGGCGAAAAGTCCACTTTCGATGCGCGCGTGATCCCGAGCGTGGCTTACACGGACCCGGAAGTCGCGTGGGTGGGCCTCACCGAAGACCAGGCGAAGGCGCAGAACATCGCGATCAGGAAAGGCCATTTCCCGTGGTCGGCATCGGGCCGCGCCATCGCGAACACGCGCGATGAGGGATTCACCAAGCTGCTGTTCGATGCCGAATCGCATCGCATCGTCGGAGGCGGCATCGTCGGCACGCATGCCGGCGACATGATCGGCGAGATCGCGCTGGCGATCGAAATGGGCGCCGACGAAGTGGACATCGGCAAGACGATCCATCCGCACCCCACGCTCGGCGAAAGCATCGGCATGGCCGCGGAAATTGCGCACGGCACGTGCACCGACGTGCCGCCGCCCAAGCGCTGAGGCTCAGGGCTGTGCGTCGGCCGGAGGTTCGAAATTCACGACGCGCCGCGCACCGTCGAAGCGGTGTTCCCAGTAATTCGCATGCATGTTTTCCACGCGCACCTGTGCGCCGGGCTTGGGCGAATGGATGAACTTGCCTTCGCCGACGTAGATGCCCACGTGGCTGAATGTGCGCTTCATCGTGTTGAAGAACACGAGGTCTCCGGGCTGCAGGTCTCGCTTGTCGATCGGTTGCGTGGCGGCGGCCTGGTCTTTCGCGAGCCGCGGCAACACGAGGCCGACGGTGCGCTCATAGATCGAACGGACGAAACCACTGCAATCGAATCCGCTTTCGGCGTCGTTGCCTCCTCGCTTGTAGGGCACGCCGAGGAAACCCATGGACGTGAGCACGAGCTCGGAAGTGCGGTCCGCGACCCTCGCGCGAACTTCGTCGATGCGCGTGAGCAAGCCGCGGTCGGCCATGAAGCGGGCCATGTCGTCCTCGGCCGAAGCGGGCGGGGCCGCTTGGGCCGTGAGGGCGGCCAAGGTCAGCAAGGCGAAGCACAGCCATTTGCTCATGGCAGGCAGAATAGCTGGGCTTCAGCTAATGCGTCAAGTGAAGTGTCGCTTGTAACCCAATGATTAATCGTATAAAGATTCTTTCGAGCCTTGGCTCCTTCGGGCTCGTCTTGGCGTTTTCAGCGCTGTTGGTAGGGGCGGCAGGCGCCCAGACGCTGCGCGCCGAAACGGTCGCAAAAGGCCTGGTGCACCCGTGGGCGGTGGCGTTCCTGCCGGACGGACGGTTCCTGGTGACCGAGCGGCCCGGCCGCATGCGTGTCGTCGATGCCAGCGGCGGGATCGGGGAACCGGTCGCGGGCGTGCCGAAGGTCGACGCTCGCGGCCAGGGCGGTCTCCTGGATGTCGTCCTCGACTCGGGCTTCGCTTCGAACCGCCGCTTGTATTTCTGCTTTTCCGAACCCGGCAACGGCGGCAACAGCACCGCGCTCGCGGGCGCGAAGCTTTCCGCGGATGCAACGCGCCTCGAAGAGCCGCACGTGATCTTCAGCCAGCGGCCCAAGGTGAACAGCACCTTCCACTTCGGCTGCCGCATCGTCGAAGCGCGGGATGGCACGCTGTTCCTCACGATGGGCGAGCGAAACATCCGCAAGGACGATGCGCAGAACCTCGAGAACCACCTCGGCAAGGTGGTGCGCATCAACAAGGATGGTTCCATTCCCAAGGACAACCCCTACGTCGGCCGCACCGGCGCACTGCCCGAGATCTGGAGCTACGGCCATCGCAATTCGCAGGGCGCGACGCTCGCGCCGGACGGCACGTTCTGGGAGATGGAGCACGGTCCGCAGGGCGGTGACGAAATCAATTTGCCGCAAGCCGGCAAAAACTACGGCTGGCCGGTGATCACGTTCGGCGAACAATACGGCGGGGGGCCGATCGGCGAGGGCATCACGCAAAAGGCCGGCATGGAGCAGCCCTTGCACTACTGGGTGCCGTCGATTGCGCCTTCGGGCATGGCCTTCGTCACCAGCGACCGTTATGGCCCCTCGATGAAGGGCAATCTCTTCGTGGGTTCGCTGAAGTTCGGCTACGTGGCGCGGCTGGAGATCGCGAACGGCAAGGTTGCGCGGGAGACCAAGGCTCTCGATGTCGGCGAACGCGTGCGCGACGTCCGGCAGGGGCCGGACGGCTTGCTCTATCTCGTGACCGACGAGGACAACGGCCGGCTGATCCGCGTCACGCCTTGACGAGGCCCTTGCGCACTGCGTACCGCGTAAGGCTCGCAATGTCGTTCAGGTGCAGGCGCTCCATGATTCGCGCGCGGTGCACGTCGACGGTCTTCGGGGACAGCCCCAGCTCGTAGGCGATCTCCTTTGACGCGCGCCCTTGCGCGATCAACTTCAGGATTTCCACCTGGCGTTGCGTGAGCTCGTCGTCGACGGACGGCTCCGAAGGCTGCAGCAGCCGTTGCGCGATCGCGGGGCTGAAGTAGCTGCCCGTGGCCATCACGCTGCGCACGGCCTGCTCCAGCTCGAATGGCGGTGCGTCCTTCATCAGGTAACCGCACGCGCCGTTGGCCACGGCCCGCTTGACGAAATCGACGGTGTCGTACATCGACAGCACGAGCATGCGAACCTTCGGGTCCTTCGCGTGGATCGCGGCGATCGCGGTGATGCCGTCCATCACGGGCATGGAAATGTCGGTCATCACGATATCGGGCTTGAGGCTCTCGACGAGCGCGATCAGCTCGGTGCCGTTGCGCGCCTCGGCGATCACCTCCGCGCCTTCCACCATGGACAACAGCGCCTTGATGCCGGAACGCACCAGGTCATGGTCGTCCGCGAGCACGATGCGTACCGGAGCCTTCGAATTACCTGGCTTCATTGTGGGTTCCCTCCCTCAGAGCACGGCGCGGATCGCGACCCCCTTGCCGGGTGCCGTCCGGATGGACAGGCGGCCGCCGGCGAGCTCAGTGCGCTCGATCATGCCGTACAGGCCCACATTTTTCTCCGAGGGGTGCCCATCGAGCAATCGAATGCTGTCAAAACCCACACCGTCGTCGACAACGAGCACACCGATGCGGCCTTGGGGAAGAAAACTCAGGCGAACCCGGACCTGCCTGGCGCGCGCGTGCCGCACCACGTTCGTGACCGCCTCCTGCACGATGCGAACGACGACCGATGCGGTCTCGCCCAATGCGGCGGGTTCCTGCCCGCGCGCGGTGACGGTGAATGCGACGCCGGAAGGTCCCGCGATGCGCTGCACGGCGGACTGCGTCGCCGCGACGAGGCCGAGCAAGTCCAGTTGCGCAGGCCGCAGTGCAAACGACAGCGTCTTGACCTTGTCGACTGCGCCTTGCGCCATCTCCATCGCGGTCTCGGTGTATCGGCGCGCCTTGTCCGGATCGCTCTCCCGGTCGGCCGCATGCAGGTGGATGACCATTCCGGCCAGCGTCTGGCCGAGCTGGTCATGCAGCTCGCGCGAGATCAGGCTGCGCTCCCGCTCCTGCGTCACGACGAGCCGCGCCGACAGTTTCTTGAGCCTTCCGTATGCAGCTTCGAGTTCGCGATCGACTCGCTCCTTCTCGAGCGCGCGTTCGCGTTCCGCCATCACGCGCTCGATGACCTGCGGCAACGTGCCCAGCTTGTCCTTGGTGATGTAGTCCTTGGCGCCGCAGCGCAGGACGTGGACCGCGGCTTCCTCGCCGATGGCGCGCGTGACCACCACCAGCGGCGTGCCCAGCTTGCGCGCAACAAGGATCTGCAGCGCGGCATGCGGCGAGAAGCGGGGCAAGTTGAAGTCGCACAGGATCGCGTGCCAGGGTTCCGCCAGCGCTTCGACGAAGGCGGTGGCGTCGTCGACGCGCCTCAGTTCGTAGCGGCGCGACGGGTCGGCGCGCTCCAGCGCGATGCCCATGAGTTCCACGTCGTCGGGGTTGTCCTCGACGCACAACAAGCGGATGACCGGCGGCGGCAAAGCAGGCTCACGCATCCCGCCGAAAGCGGGCTCGTCACACATCGCGGGATTTTCCAGGACCGGATCAACCATGGCAGGCGGGATCATCGGCCAAGCCTGCCGGTGATGCTTAAGGATTTTTCCTAGGGTTTTCGTCCGACACACCTAAGGCGCGGCCCGGCCGGGATGGCGAAATAGCACTACTCGATTCCGATGCCAGGGAGCTATTCCAGATGAACGTCCTCCAAGCCACGACAGCATTCGCACCCGCAGCGGCCGGGCTGCAGCCGACCCGTCCGCTGCGCCTGCCGCGCTGGATCCGCATGCTGCTGCCGCCGCAGCGCATTCCGGCTGAGCTGCTCGATCGCAGCACGGGCTTGTACAACCGCGCCGGCCTGTTCGCGGCCGCCAACGAAATGATTCACTCGGCGCGGGCCAGCGCCAATGCGAGCATGGTCATCGTCGAATTCGGCGACCTGCGCGAGGTGTGCGACATCTACGGCGACGCGATAGCACGCAGGGTGGTCGCGCGCATCGTGCGCCGCCTGCGCAGGGTTGCGGGCGCCCACGGCGTGGTCGGGCGCACGGGTCCTGCGCAGTTCACGGTCGTCATTCCGTACGAAGGAGAGAAGGTGGCGAAGTGCCTGCAACGCGGCCTCGGGAAGACGGCGTGCATCGAATTCGACGCCGGCGACAGCGAAATCGTGCTGGTCCCGGACCTGATCGTGGAGACCGCCGAGCCGGGGGACGTCACGGCACAGGAGTTGTACCGCCAGATGGGCCGCCAGCTCGCGCACAACCAGGAAGAAGAGCGCCGCCGCCTGCACTGGCTCGCTTCCGAGCGCGAGCGTCATTCGCGACCGATGACCGATCCGGCTGCCTGATCACCCTTTCGCCGGCCGGGGCAGGTCGACCATCACCGGTTGGCCCGGCGCACTGCACCCCATGTCGCAGCACTTTCCCGGTTGCCGGTTCCGGGTGATGGCGCGGGCGGGGTCATGCGCCACCCCGCGCTCCAGCAAGCGCTCCACCAGCTCCACCTTCGAGCCGACGGGGTAATTGCGCCAGATCTCCTGTTTCATCGCGGCCGGTGAGCCGCCGCCGTGCAGGCTGATCACGCTGTACCAGCCGCCCTGGTAGCCGGCCGTGAGGTCCTCGTTGAAGCGCGCGGTCTCGATGCGCTTGTCGTAGGGCACGTCGGGATTCGCGCGCAGCACATCGGACAGCCGCGCTGCCGTCTCCGGGTTGTGGTCTTCGTCGGGGCCGGGCAGGGTGACGATCAGGCCGCCGCTCACGTAGTGGGCAATGCGGTGCATGTCGTAGATCTGCGTGGCGAGGAGGAGCTTGCCGATGTTCGAGAACACCGGATCGGGCATGAACGTGCCGCTGTGTTCGTCGGCTTTCGCGTAGACGCTCGCTGCGACGCCGCACGCGAAGAATCCTTCGGTGATCTTGATCAGCTCGACCATCTGTTCGCGGATGTGCGACTCGGCCCCGGGATCGAAGCCGTTCGCTTCGCACATGAGCGCGCCTGCGCCGATCAGCAGGTCACCGAAACCCGCTCGCGCACCAATGCAGCTGTGCCGGTGGTGAGTGGCGTAGCTGTAGGTCAGGTGGCCCGAATGCTCCCACTCGCCGGCGTAGAACACGCTTTCCCAGGGCACGAAAACGCGATCGAACATGCAAACGCCCGTGCTCTGGCCGTACTTGCGTGAAAAGAGCGCCTCACCGTGTTCGACCTTGTCGCCGGGACGGCCCGCCGGACGCGCGACGATCGTCAGGCCCGGCGCGTCAAGGGGCACGGCGCAACACACCGCGAAGTCCGCGTCCTGCTCGCCCATGTTCCGGCACGGCATCACGAGCAGCTCGTGAACGTAGGGAGCGGCCGTCACGATGGCTTTCGTGCCGGAGATGACGATGCCGCGCGCATTGCGCTCCACGACATGCACGTAGCTGTCGGCATTGGCCTGTTCGTGCGGCCGCAGGCTGCGGTCGCCCTTCGCATCCGTCATGGCGATACCGAGTGCGAGGTCCTGGTCCTGCACCCGGTGCAGGTACTCCGTGAAGCGCTGCGTATGTTCGCGCGAGCCGTTTGCATCGTCGATGCGCGCCGCAACCTGGCCGATGGCGTTCAGGGCGTCATGCGTGAGATAGCGCTGCGCGCAGCCCGTTTCCTGGCAGACGAGCCGCACCGCTTCGAGCTTGCTCAGCAGGTCCCCGGCGCTCGTGTTGATGTGCGTCAACCGATTCACGCGCTTCCCGCTCGTGTGCTGCACGGCGGTCATGAGCGGTGAGAATTCGGGCTTCAGCGCGTAGTCGTAGGTGAGTGCGATTGCGTTGATGCCCGGGTGAAGGCGCGGATCGTCGGCGACGCTTTCGACAAGCTGCCCGTCGACGTAAACCTTCGGTTTGTAGCGGCGCAGCGATTCGCGGTAAGCGTCGCCGGACATGAGCGTGCTGGTGGCCACCGGTGCGTTCATGCTGTCTCCTTGTCGGATTCATTGGAGCACAATCGGATCATGCTGCTCGATGCGGAAGAATGCCAGCTCGTGCTGGTCGACTACCAGGCGCGGCTGATGCCGTCCATCCATGACCACGGCGCCGTGCTGCGCAACGCGGTCAGGCTCGGCCGGATCGCGCAACTGGTGGACGTGCCCGTGTGGGGCACCGAGGAAAACCCGGCGGGGCTGGGCCAGAACGTGGCCGACGTGCGTGCCTTGTGCCGCACCACCCTCGAGAAGATGCACTTCAGCGCTTGCGCGGATGGGCTGCTCGATTTGCTGCGGCCCGCGGCTCGGCAAGGCTCGAACGCGCGCAGCCTGCCAAAGCACCTGCAGAAGAAGCCCGAGCCCGAGGCGCAGCGCAGCACGATCGTGATCGCCGGCTGCGAAACGCACGTGTGCATGATGCAGACCGCGCTCGATCTCGTGGAAGAAGAGTTCGACGTCTGCGTCGTCACCGATGCGTGCGGCTCCCGCACCGAGCGCAATCGCGACGCGGCGTTCGATCGCCTTGCGGGTGCCGGTTGCGAGCTCGTCACCACGGAGATGGTCGCCTTCGAGTGGCTGCGCACCGCGGAGCATCCTGCGTTCAAGGAAGTGCTGGGGATCGTGAAATGACACGCTACGAAGAGTTCTATCGCCGCTCGATCGCACAGCCGGACGCGTTCTGGGCCGAACAGGCGAAGCTGATCGACTGGCAGACGCCGCCGCAAACGATCTGCGACAACAGCCGGCCCCCTTTCACGCGTTGGTTCACCGGTGGAAAGACGAACCTGTGCCACAACGCCGTCGACCGCCACCTGAAGGATCGCGGCGACCAGCCGGCACTGATCTACGTGTCGACCGAGACGGACACGGAGCGCACGTACACCTTCCGCGAATTGCACGACCACGTGCAACGCGCCGCGGCAGCCCTGGAGGCGCTCGGGGTGCGCAAGGGAGACCGCGTGCTGATCTACATGCCGATGATCGCGGAGGCGGCGTTCGCGATGCTCGCATGCGCGCGCATCGGGGCGATCCACTCGGTGGTGTTCGGCGGCTTCGCCTCGGTGTCGCTGGCCACGCGCATCGAGGACGCCACGCCCAGGGTGATCGTGAGCGCGGACGCGGGCTCGCGCGGCGGAAAGGTCGTCGCATACAAGCCGCTGCTGGACGAGGCGATCCGCCTGTCGACGCACAAGCCGCAATCCCTGCTGATCGTCGACCGCGATCTCGCGCCGATGGAGCGGACGGCGGGACGCGACCACGACTGGGTGGCGATGATGCAGCGATGTGGCGGGGTGGAGGTCGATTGCGAGTGGCTCGATGCGACGGACATCAGCTACACGATCTATACCAGCGGCACGACGGGCACCCCGAAGGGTGTGCAGCGCGACGTCGGCGGCTACGCAGTGGCGCTCGCAGCGAGCATGAAGCACATCTTCCTGGGCGAGGCGGGCGAGACGTATTTCTCCACCAGCGACATCGGCTGGGTGGTCGGCCACAGCTACATCGTGTACGGGCCCCTCATCGCCGGCATGGCGACGATCATGTACGAAGGCCTGCCGATCCGGCCCGACGCCGGCATCTGGTGGAGCCTCGTCGAGAAGTACAAGGTGACCGGCATGTTCAGTGCGCCCACGGCCGTGCGCGTGCTGAAGAAGCAGGACCCTGCGTACCTGAAGAAATACGACCTGTCGTCGTTGAAGGCGTTGTTCCTTGCCGGGGAACCGCTCGACGAGCCGACAGCGCGCTGGATCAGCGACGGCCTGGGCGTTCCCATCATCGACAACTACTGGCAGACCGAAAGCGGTTGGCCGATGATCACCGTGGCCAACGGAGTGGAACGCCAGGAGAGCAAGTTCGGCAGCCCCGGCGTGCCCATGTATGGTTACGACGTGAAGATCGTGCACGAGCAGACGGGCGAGGAGCTCACCGAGCCGGGCCACAAAGGCGTCGTCGTCATCGCGGCGCCGACACCGCCCGGCTTCATGCAGACGGTGTGGGGCGACGACGAGCGTTTCGTCAAGACGTACTGGCAGACGGTGCCGGGCAAGACGGTGTACAGCACCTTCGACTGGGGGATCCGCGACAAGGACGGCTACTACTACATCCTGGGCCGCACCGACGATGTGATCAACGTGGCCGGCCACCGCCTTGGCACGCGCGAGATCGAGGAGAGCATTTCGAGCCACCCCAACATCGCGGAGGTCGCGGTCGTCGGCGTCGCCGATTCGCTGAAGGGCCAGGTTGCGATGGCATTCGCCGTCGTGAAGGACGCTTCGTCGCTCGGCGACAGCCATGCGCGCATGAAGCTCGAAGGCGAGGTGATGAAAGTCGTCGACGAGCGCCTCGGCGCCATCGCCCGCCCGTCGCGCGTGCACTTCGTGAACCTGTTGCCGAAGACCCGCAGCGGCAAGCTGCTGCGCCGCGCGATCCAGGCCGTCGCCGAAGGCCGCGACCCCGGGGACCTCACGACGATCGAAGACCCGTCTGCGCTGCAGCAGATCGAGGACTTGCTGAAATCGTAAGGCTTGCAGTGGCGATTGGTGGCAGAATCGCGTTCGCAACATAAGGTCCTTCCGGCCCACAGTCGCATCCGCCAACCGGTTCAGCCGTGACGCGGAAGGTTTTCCAACCAGCTGGAGCTTCCTGAAGGGAAGCGGAAAGTAGCGCAAGCATGAGTGAGGCGAACTCCGTCTACACGGCCTACCAGGGCAATTCGTACCTCTTCGGCGGCAACGCGCCGTATGTCGAGGAGATGTACGAAAACTATCTCGCCAACCCCGGCAGCGTCCCCGACACGTGGCGACAGTACTTCGATGCGCTCCAGCACGTGCCCGCCATCGACGGCACGAACGCGAAGGACGTCCCGCACCTGCCTGTCATCAACGCTTTTGCCGAGCGCGCGAAGCAGGGTGGCACGAAAGTCGTGGTGGCCGCCGGCGCGGATCTCGAAACGGCGCGCAAGCGCACGGCGGTCCAGCAGCTGATCGCCGCGTACCGCAACGTCGGCGCTCGATGGGCCGACCTCGACCCGTTGAAGCGCGCCGAGCGGGAAAACATCCCCGAACTCGAGGCGTCCTTCTACGGCTTTTCCGACGCCGACCAGGAAGTGATCTTCAACACGAGCAACACGTTCTTCGGCAAGGAGAGCATGTCGCTGCGCGAGCTGATCAACGCGCTGCGCGAAACGTACTGCGGCACCATCGGCACCGAGTACATGTACATCAGCGACCAGAACCGAAAGCGCTGGTGGCAGCAGAAGCTGGAATCGATTCGCAGCAAGCCGAATTTCACCGTCGAAAAGAAGCGGGCCATCCTCGATCGCGTCACGGCGGCCGAAGGCCTCGAGCGCTTCCTTCACACCAAGTACGTCGGCCAGAAGCGCTTCTCGCTCGAAGGCGGCGAGAGCTTCATCGCGTCGATGGACGAATTGATCCAGCGCGCCGGCGAAAAGGGCGTGCAGGAGATCGTGATCGGCATGGCCCACCGCGGGCGCCTGAACGTGCTGGTGAACACGCTCGGCAAGATGCCCGCCGACCTGTTCGCGGAGTTCGACCACACCGCGAAGGAAGAACTGCCGGCCGGTGACGTCAAGTACCACCAGGGCTTCAGCTCGGATGTGTCAACGCCGGGTGGCCCGGTCCACCTGACGCTCGCGTTCAACCCGTCGCACCTGGAGATCGTGAATCCGGTGGTCGAGGGATCCGTTCGCGCGCGCATGGACCGCCGCGCCGACCCGCTGGGCAAGCAGGTGCTGCCGGTGCTGGTGCACGGCGACGCCGCGATTGCCGGCCAGGGTGTGGTCATGGAGACGCTCGCGCTCGCCGAAACGCGCGGTTATTCCACCGGCGGCACGGTGCACATCGTGATCAACAACCAGATCGGCTTCACCACGTCGGACCCGCGCGACAGCCGCTCGACGCTGTATTGCACCGACATCGTGAAGATGATCGAAGCGCCCGTGCTGCACGTGAACGGCGACGACCCGGAAGCGGTGGTGCTCGCGACGCAACTCGCGCTCGAATACCGCATGGAGTTCCAGAAGGACGTGGTGGTCGACATCGTCTGCTTCCGCAAGCTGGGGCACAACGAGCAGGACACGCCTTCGCTCACGCAGCCGCTGATGTACAAGAAGATCGGCCAGCATCCGGGCACGCGGCGGGTCTATGGCGACCGCCTCGTCACGCAGGGCGTATTGCCGGCCGGCGAGCCTGACGAGATGGTCAAGTCGTATCGCGCCGCGATGGATGCCGGCAAGCACACGGTCGATCCCGTGCTGACCAACTTCAAGAGCAAGTACGCGGTCGACTGGACGCCGTTCCTCAACAAGAAGTGGACGGACCAGGCCGACACCGCGATCCCGATGGCCGAGTGGAAGCGCCTCGCCGAGCGCATCACCACCGTTCCGCCGGGCTTCACCGTGCATCCGCTCGTGAAGAAGGTGCTCGAGGACCGCGCGGCGATGGGCCGTGGTGAAGTCAACGTCGATTGGGGGATGGGCGAGCACATGGCTTTCGCGTCGCTCGTCGCCAGCGGCTACCCGGTGCGCCTGTCGGGCGAGGACGTCGGCCGCGGCACGTTCACGCACCGCCATTCGGTGTTGCACGACCAGAACCGCGAGAAGTTCGACGAAGGCATCTACATCCCGCTGCAGAACGTGGCGGACGGCCAGGCGCCGTTCACCGTGATCGACTCGATCCTGTCCGAAGAAGCCGTGCTCGGTTTCGAGTACGGGTACGCATCGAACGATCCGCACACGCTCGTCATCTGGGAAGGGCAGTTCGGCGACTTCGTCAACGGCGCGCAGGTGGTCATCGACCAGTTCATCGCGTCCGGCGAAGTGAAGTGGGGCCGCGTCAACGGCATCACGCTGATGCTGCCGCACGGCTACGAAGGGCAGGGGCCGGAGCACAGCTCGGCGCGACTCGAGCGCTTCATGCAACTGTCGGCCGACACGAACATGCAGGTGGTGCAGCCGACGACGGCCAGCCAGATCTTCCACCTGCTGCGCCGGCAGATGGTCCGCCCGCTGCGCAAGCCCCTGGTCATCATGACGCCCAAGTCGCTGCTGCGGCACAAGGACGCGACCTCGCCGCTCACGGAATTCACGAAGGGCGGCTTCCAGACGGTGATCCCGGAACACAAGGACGTGAAGGCCGACAAGGTCAAGCGCCTCCTCGTGTGCTCGGGGAAGGTGTACTACGACCTCGCGAAGAAGCGTGACGAGAAGGGCGACGAGAGTGTCGCGATCGTTCGCGTCGAGCAGCTGTATCCGTTCCCGCACAAGGCATTCGCCGCGGAGCTCAAGAAGTACCCGCAGTGCAACGAGATCGTGTGGTGCCAGGACGAGCCGCAGAACCAGGGGGCGTGGTTCTTCATCCAGCACAACATCCACGAGAACATGACCGAGGGCCAGAAGCTGGGTTATGCGGGCCGCCCGGCCTCCGCTTCGCCGGCGGTGGGCTATGCCCACCTGCACGTCGAGCAGCAGAAGACGCTGGTCGATGCGGCGTTTGCCAAGCTCAAGGGCTTCGTGCTCACCAAATAAGAAACCAGGAAAACAAAAATGGCTCTCGTGGATGTGAAGGTCCCGCAACTGTCCGAGTCGGTGGCCGAAGCGACACTGCTCCAGTGGAAGAAGAAACCCGGCGAAGCGGTTGCCCTCGATGAAATCCTGATCGAGATCGAAACCGACAAGGTCGTGCTCGAAGTGCCCGCGCCATCCGCGGGCGTGCTCGCGGAGATCGTGCAGCCCGATGGTGCGACGGTCGCGGCCGAACAACTCATCGCCAAGATCGACACGGAAGGCAAGGCAGCTGCAGCGGCACCCGCTGCTGCCAAGCCCGCCGCTGCATCGCCCGCGCCTGCGCAGGCTGCCGCTCCGGCCGGCGGCTCGAAGGGCGACATCGCGATGCCCGCAGCCGCGAAGATCATGGCGGACAACGCGATGGCACCCGGGTCCGTACAAGGCACGGGCCGCGACGGCCGCGTGACCAAGGGCGACGTGATCGGGGCAATGGCCGGTGGCGCGAAGCCGTCCGTGATGTCACCTGTCGCAGCGCCGATCCCGATGCCGAAGGCGCTGCCGCAAGTCAACGCACCCGTCGGTGCGCCGGACCTCGGCAACCGCCCCGAGCAGCGCGTGCCGATGACGCGCCTTCGCGCTCGCGTGGCCGAGCGCCTGCTGCAATCGCAGGCGACCAACGCGATCCTCACCACGTTCAACGAAGTGAACATGGCGCCGGTGATGGAGATGCGCAAGAAGTTCCAGGAGAAGTTCGAGAAGGAGCACGGCGTGAAGCTGGGCTTCATGTCGTTCTTCGTGAAGGCCGCGGTGCACGCGCTGAAGAAGTACCCGGTGATCAACGCGAGCGTCGACGGCAACGACATCGTCTACCACGGCTACTTCGACATCGGCATCGCGGTGGGTTCGCCGCGCGGCCTCGTCGTGCCGATCCTGCGCAATGCCGACCAGATGTCGTTCGCCGACATCGAGAAGAAAATCGCCGAGTACGGGCAGAAGGCCAAGGACGGCAAGCTCGGGCTGGACGACCTCACCGGCGGCACGTTCTCGATCTCCAATGGCGGTGTGTTCGGCTCGATGTTGTCGACGCCGATCATCAACCCGCCGCAGTCCGCCATCCTCGGCGTGCATGCGACGAAGGACCGTCCGGTCGTGGAAAACGGCCAGGTCGTGATCCGGCCGATCAACTTCCTTGCCATGAGCTACGACCACCGGATCATCGACGGACGCGAGGCGGTGCTCGGCCTCGTCGCGATGAAGGAAGCGCTCGAAGACCCGGCCCGCCTGCTGTTCGACATCTGAGGATCGCGTCATGGCCAAACAATTCGACGTGATCGTCATCGGCGGCGGTCCTGGCGGCTACATCGCCGCGATCCGCGCCGCGCAACTGGGCTTCAACACCGCGTGCATCGACGAGTGGAAGAACAAGGACGGCAAGCCCGCGCCCGGTGGCACCTGCACGAACGTCGGCTGCATTCCGTCGAAGGCGCTGCTGCAATCGTCGGAAAACTACGAGGAAGCCTCGAAGCACTTCGGCGACCACGGCATCAAGGTGTCCGGCCTCGAGATCGACGTGGCGAAGATGCTGGCACGCAAGGACCAGGTCGTCAAGCAGAACAACGACGGCATCCTGTTCCTGTTCAAGAAGAACAAGGTGACGTTCTTCCACGGGCGCGGGTCGTTCGTCCCTTCGACAAGCCCAGGCCAGCCGGGCGGCTTGACCGTACAGGTGGGCGAAGAGCAGCTCACGGCCAAGCACGTGATCATCGCCACGGGGTCGAACCCGCGCGCGCTGCCGGGCGCACCGTTTGACGAGGAATTCATCCTGTCCAACGACGGCGCGCTGCGTGTGCCGACCGTGCCGAAGAAGCTCGGGCTCATTGGCTCCGGCGTGATCGGGCTGGAGATGGGCTCGGTGTGGCGCCGCATCGGCGCCGAAGTGACGGTGCTCGAAGCGCTGCCCACGTTCCTGGGCGCGGTGGACGAGCAGATTGCCAAGGAGGCCAAGAAGGCCTTCGACAAGCAGGGCCTCAAGATCGAGCTGGGCGTGAAGGTCGGCGAAGTCAAGAGCTCCGACAAGGGCGTGAGCATTGCCTACACGACGGCCAAGGGCGAGCAGCAGACGCTCGATGCCGACAAGCTGATCGTCTCGATCGGGCGCGTGCCCAACACCAGCGGGCTGAATCCTGAAGCGGTGGGCCTCCAACTCGATGATCGCGGCGCGGTGGTGGTCGACGGCGACTGTCGCACCAGCTTGCCCAATGTATGGGCGATAGGCGATGTCGTGCGCGGGCCGATGCTGGCGCACAAGGCCGAGGAGGAGGGCGTGGCCGTGGCCGAGCGCATCGCCGGCCAGCACGGCCATGTCAACTTCAACACCATCCCCTGGGTCATCTACACCAGCCCGGAGATCGCCT
>DATLBJ010000070.1:0-48034 GCA_035526975.1 Ramlibacter sp. | reverse complement strand
CCTCGGCCCGGTCGGTGGTCAGCGGCGTCAGGTAGAGCGGCGGCTTCGCCGTGCCCAGCAGGCGCTCGAGACGCACCCGCCGCTCGCGCTGCGGCAGCGCCATGGTCGACTTGCCACCGGCCGCGAGCAGGTCGAACGCCACGAACCCGGCGGGCGTCTCCTTCGACAGCCGGGCGATGCGCGAGGGCGCCGGGTGGATGCGCTGCTGCAAGGCGTCGAAGTCCAGGCCCTTGGTTCCCACGACGACGATCTCGCCGTCGAGGACGGAACCCTTGGGCAACTGCTCGACCAGCACCTTCTCGAGTTCGGGGAAGTAACGGTTCAGCGGTTTCAGGTCGCGGCTCTGGATGCGCACGCCGTCGGGGTCGCGGAAGACGATGGCGCGGAAGCCGTCCCACTTGGGCTCGTAGAGCCAGCCGTCGCCCTCGGGCAACTGCTCGGCGATCTTGGCCAGCATGGGGTCGACGGGATCGGAAAAGGGGACGGGGGTGGCCATGGCGCCGGTTGTACCCCACGCGCGCCCGGGCGCCTGTCGGCCTTCAGGAACTTGCTTAAGCGCGGCCGCGGCCGGTTGCCTATAATCCAACCCATCCGAGGAGCGTTGCAGCACTGCACAGTGCGAGGCTCGGAACCTGCAGCAACGACGCTCACCCACTGGTCCCGTGTGGTGAGTCTTCCCACCCGCATCCAGTGGTTGACCGCAACACAGCCTTTGGAGCTCCCATGAACGCCGTTCTCAAACCCACTGCCGCGCAGGATTGCGTGGTCGCCGACCTGTCCCTCGCCGACTGGGGCCGCAAGGAAATCCGCATCGCCGAGACCGAAATGCCCGGCCTGATGGCGATCCGCCAGGAATTCGCCAAGTCGCAGCCGCTCAAGGGCGCACGCATCACCGGCTCCCTGCACATGACGATCCAGACCGCGGTGCTGATCGAGACGCTGCAGGCGCTGGGCGCGACGGTGCGCTGGGCCTCGTGCAACATCTTCTCGACGCAGGACCATGCGGCCGCCGCCATCGCCACCGCCGGCACGCCGGTGTTCGCGGTCAAGGGCGAGACGCTGGAAGACTACTGGGACTACACGCACCGCATCTTCGAATTCGGCGCGAAAGGGTCGGAGCACGAAGGCCCCAACATGATCCTGGACGACGGCGGCGACGCGACGCTGCTGATGCACCTGGGCCAGCGCTGCGAGCAGGACCTCTCGCTGATCGACACGCATTCGAGCGAGGAAGAGCGCATCCTGTATGCGTCGATCCGCGCGAAGCTCAAGGAAGACCCGACCTGGTACTCGCGCAAGTCGAAGGAAATCCTCGGCGTGACCGAAGAGACCACCACCGGCGTGCACCGCCTGATCGACATGGCGAACAAGGGGCTGCTGAAGTTCCGCGCGATCAACGTGAACGACTCGGTCACCAAGAGCAAGTTCGACAACCTGTACGGCTGCCGCGAATCGCTGGTGGACGGCATCAAGCGCGCCACGGACGTGATGGTCGCCGGCAAGATTGCGCTGGTGGCGGGCTACGGCGACGTGGGCAAGGGTTCCGCGCAAGCGCTGCGTGCGCTGTCCGCGCAGGTGTGGGTCACTGAGATCGACCCCATCAATGCGTTGCAGGCGTCGATGGAAGGCTACCGCGTCGTGACGATGGACTACGCCGCCGACAAGGCGGACATCTTCGTCACCGCCACGGGCAACCGCGACGTCATCACCTACGCGCACATGGCGAAGATGAAGGACCAGGCGATCGTCTGCAATATCGGCCACTTCGACAACGAGATCGACGTTGCGACGCTCGAAGCCAGGTGCAAATGGGACGAAATCAAGCCGCAGGTCGACCACGTGATCTTCGAGGACGGCAAGCGGATCATCCTGCTGGCGAAGGGCCGGCTCGTGAACCTCGGTTGCGGCACGAGCCACCCGAGCTACGTGATGTCGTCGTCGTTCGCGAACCAGACTCTGGCGCAGATCGAGCTGTTCACCAAGCGCGACGAGTACGAAGTCGGCAAGGTGTACGTGTTGCCCAAGCATCTCGATGAGAAGGTCGCGCGGCTGCAGTTGTCCAAGCTGGGCGCCCAGCTCACCGAGCTCACCGAAGCGCAGGCGTCGTACATCGGCGTGAAGAAGGAAGGGCCGTACAAGCCCGACACGTACCGCTACTGACGCTGTCATGCCTTCATGCGTGCAGATCAACTCCTCGTCGAACGTGGCCTTGCCACGTCGCGCTCGCAAGCGCAACGGCTGATCGCGTCCGGCGTGCGCTGGCGCGACCGGCACGACTGGCGTGCCGTCGCGAAGAACGGCGACGAAATTCCGCTGCAGGCCGAGGTGGAATTGCTCGACGATGCGGAAGCGCGCTACGTTTCTCGTGGGGGCCTCAAGCTTGCGGGCGCCCTCGAGAAATCGGGTGTCCAGGTCGAGGGCCGCAGTTGCCTCGATGTCGGGCAATCGACCGGCGGCTTCACCGACTGCCTGCTGCAGCGCGGCGCTTTGCGGGTCATCGGCGTCGACGTCGGCCATGGCCAGTTGCACGACAAGATCCGCCGCGATCCGCGCGTGGTCGCCATCGAGAAGGTCAATGCGCGCGAACTCACTCGCGAACAGGCCGGCTCCGATTTCGACCTGGTCGTCAGCGACCTCGCATTCATCTCGCTCACGCTCGTGCTCCCGGCGCTCGTGCCGTTGGTCAAGCAAAGCGGCGACGTCCTCATGCTCGTCAAGCCCCAGTTCGAACTGCAGCCCGCGCAGATCGGCAAAGGCGGCATCGTGGCCGATGCTTCGTCCTACGCCGTCGTCGAAAAGCGCATCCGCGATTGCTGCGAGTCGCTCGGCCTGCAAGTGCTCTCGTGGTTCGAAAGCCCGATCGCCGGCGGTGACGGCAATCGCGAATTCTTCATCCATTCCCGCAAGGCCTGAAATGAGCCTGAACCTCAGCCTCGAATTCTTCCCGCCGAAAACGCCCGAGGGCGCAGCCAAGCTCCGTGCCGCGCGCCAGCAGCTGTATGCGCTGAAGCCCGAGTTCTGCTCGGTGACGTACGGTGCGGGCGGCTCGACGCAGCAAGGCACGTTCGACACCGTTTGCGAAATCCTGGAAGAAGGCGTGGACGCCGCGTCGCACCTGTCCTGCATCGGCGCGACGAAGGGCAAGGTGCGCGATGCTTTGTCCGCCCTGAAAGCCATGGGTGTGACGCGACTCGTTGCGCTGCGCGGCGACTTGCCGAGCGGCTACGGCACGGGCGGCGAGTTCCAGTACGCCAGCGACCTGATCGCGTTCATCCGCGCGGAGAGCGGCGACACGTTCAAGATCGACGTGGCCTGCTATCCCGAAGTGCATCCGCAGGCGCGCTCGCCGGAAGCTGACTTGCAGGCGTTCGCGACGAAAGTGCGCGCAGGCGCGAACACGGCGATCACGCAATACTTCTTCAACGCCGATGCCTATTTCCGCTTCGTCGATGACGTCGGCAAGCTCGGGCTCGACGTGGGGATCGTGCCCGGCATCATGCCGATCACGAGCTCGTCGCAGCTGATGCGCTTCTCGGACGCATGCGGCGCGGAAATCCCCCGGTGGGTGCGCACGCGCCTGCAGGGTTTCGGCGACGACACCCATTCGATCAAGGCATTCGGGCTCGACGTCGTGACGGCGTTGTGCGAGAAGCTGATCGCGGGTGGCGCGCCGTGCTTCCACTTCTACACGATGAACCAGTCAGCCGCGACGCTCGAGATCTGCAAGCGCCTCGGCCAGTCGCCTACTTCTTCGTAGCGCGCGTCATCAGGAACTGCTGTCGCAGCACGTTGTTCTCGAAGTAGCGGCCGATGAAGCTGTCGAGTTCGTCGCGGAACGCGGCGAGCTTCCCGGGTTGTTCCTTCAGCGCCGCGACAAGCTTCACCACCGGCCCCAGCGTCTGCTCGACGCCGTTGCGATAGTGCTGGGGGCTGAGCGCCGGGAACAGCATCACGCCGCGATCGAAGAAGATGTCCTGCACCGCGTCGCCGAGGCGCTGGCGCACGACGTTGGGATCGCCCCATTGCGGTGGCGGCGCGGCGCCGGGAGGCGGTGGCACGTACTTGCCGACCAGGGCGAACATCTGGCCGACGAAGTGCTCCGGCGGCCATGTGGAAAAAGCAATCGTCCCGCCCGGTTTGAGCACGCGCAGCATCTCGGAGATCGTGACTTCGGGCCGCGGCGCGAACATGTGGCCGAACTGGCTGATGACGGCGTCGAATGTCGAATCGGCATAGGGCAGCGCTTCGGCGTCGCCATCGCGGAATTCGATCTGCACTCCGGCCAGCGCCGCATGTTTCTTCGCGTGCTCGATCAGCACCGGCGACAGGTCGAGGCCGCTGACCGTCGCGCCCGCGCGCGCCGCCGTGAGCGCCGCCACGCCGGTGCCGCAGCCGACGTCCAGCACGGACTGGCCCGAGCGAATGCGCGCGTGCCTCACGAGATCGGCGGCGGTCGCCGTGGTCACGGCTTCCAGCGGCGCGAAGAGCGACCATCCTTCGCGCTGGATGGCTTTGAGTTGGACGAACGGATCATCTGGCATGGCAAGCTCCTTGCTGATGGAAGGGCGATTGTTCACCTCGGCCCAGGGCGTGGCAAGGAGATTTCTTCGCTCTTCAGGCCAGGACGTCGCGGGCGCAATGCAGCGCCTGTCGAGCGTATCCGCCGCCGAAGAGCACGGCGTGGTTGAGCAGGTGATAAAGCTGGTAGAGCTTCCTTCGTCTCGCGTAGCCTGCGGGCATCGCGCCGTAGCCATTCCAGAAACCGGCCGGCACTGAGCCGAACAACTCCATCATCGCAAGTTCGGCTTCGCGGTCGGAGTACGACACGCACGGGTCGAAGATCACTGGCGTGCCGTCACTGGACATTCCCCAGTTGCCGGACCACAAGTCGCCGTGCACGAGAGATGCGCGCGGTGTGTAGCCGTCGTCGAACATGCGGGGCATCGCGTCGATCGCACGGCCGATTGCTTCCAGCAAGAGAGGGTCATGCAATCGCGCAACCATCGGTTGCAGTCGAGACTCGCGCCAGAACGCCAGCCAGACGTCGCTGCGCTTGTTGATCTGCGGCGTCGCGCCGATGAAATTGTTGCGCGGCCAGCCGTACGCTTCTGCGCAAGGATGTTCGTGCAAGGCCTTGAGCGCGCCCCCGAAGCGCTTACCGAAGCCCGCATCGGGCGTCGCGAAGTCCACGTGCTCGAGAACCAGCACGTCGCCGCGCAACTCGATCACCTTCGGCACACGAATCGTCTTCGTCGCTGCGATGACTTCGAGCCCTTCGGCTTCCGCGCGCAGCACCGCGGCATCGCCATGTTTCTCGAAAACCTTCAACGCTCCACCGGATCGCCTTGCGGCGTGAACATCCGCTTGAAGGTGAAGGCCTGCGGGTGCGGCCCCTTCATGCCGAGCAGGCGCAGGCGATCGAGGCCTTCCTTCGGTGCGGGCACGTGCCCCGCGGGGACCCACCACATCGCGAGGAACGGCACGCCTTCGCCCAGCTCCGTCAGCGAGCCCACGCGGTCCTTCCACTCGTGGAACCATTTCCTGCGCGCGGCGAAGACCTTGCCGTGCTGCGTCTTGTATGCGAAGGCATGCAGCGACTCGGCGCTGTCCCACACGCTCATGTTGAACAGCACGCGCGCATCGGCCAGCTCGCGCTGGTTCGGGTCGCGGCTGTCGGTGACATAGCGCCACACGAAGCCGGGGCTGCGTTCCGCGAGCGCGTTGATTTCGTCGAGCTGCCGCATGAAGCCGGCCATCAGCGGATCGTCCTCGTTGCCTCGCGCATACGCGAGGTTGATCTGCGCGAGGTGCCACTCGGCCATCACGAGCTTTCGAGCGTGTGCGACTGGCCGCGGCCGCGTCCGAGCACCTGCACGAGTTGCGGGAGCGCTTCCTGCATCAGCGGCTTGAGGGTGTGCGGCGGGTTGACGATGAACATGCCGCTGGCCGACAGGCCGGGGCCGTGTTCGGGCGTCTCGCCGGGCCGGTGCGCGGGGTGACCGATGTTCAACACCGCGTGGAGCCACGGCTTGCCGGCATTGTTGCAGACGGTTTTCAGGCGCCGCGGAAGTTCATGCGCTTCCGGGCGCGGGATGATCGGATACCAGACGGCATACACGCCGGTGGCGAATCGCCTCAGACCGTCCTGGATCGCCGCGGTCACTTTCGCGTAGTCGCTCTTGATCTCGTAACTCGGGTCGATCAGGACCAGGGCGCGCCGGTTCGGTGGCGGCAGCAAGGCCTTGAGGCTTTCGAAGCCGTCGGTGCGGGCCACCGTGATCTGCCGCCCGGCCTCCAGTTGGGCGATGTTCCCCGCCAGCGCCTTGGCATCCGTCGGGTGCATCTCGAAGAGCTTGAGCTTGTCCCGGGCCTCCTCGCGCAGGAACCGGTGGACCACGAAGGGCGAGCCGGGGTACACCTTCAGCTGGCCCGGCTTGTTGAACGCGGCCACCAGCTGCAGGTAATCGGCGGTCGCGGGTGCTATATTTTCCAGAGCAGCCGACGCAGGCTGGAGCTTGAGAATCCCGTCCGCGGCCTCGCCCGAAGTGCCTGCGGGATCGCTGTCCAGGCGGTACAAGCCGGCCCCCGCATGGGTGTCCACGACCGTCAGTGCCGCGTCTTTCTGGAGCAGGTGCTTGAGGATCGCCACCAGCATCGTGTGCTTCAGGACGTCGGCGTGGTTGCCGGCGTGGAACGCGTGGCGGTAGCTATACATGCGGGCGATGGTACCGTTGGACCTAAGTCCTTGATTTTTCGTATAATCGCCGGCTCCGTAGCGCTTTACTGCGTCCCGCGACGGAGCCAGTTCCCGCCTAAGAGGCCCTCGACAGAAGGGCACCGACCGCGGAAAAGGACGCGCAAACCAACTCGAGAAAATGCATGTCTACGTTCAGCGCAAAACCCGCTGACGTGAAGCACGAGTGGTTTGTGATTGACGCCACCGACAAGGTGCTCGGACGGGTTGCCAGCGAAGCTGCCCTCCGTTTGCGCGGCAAGCACAAGGCCATTTACACGCCTCACGTCGACACCGGCGACTTCATCGTCGTCATCAACGCTTCGCGTCTTCGCGTCACCGGCGCCAAGATGCTCGACAAGAAGTATTACCGCCACTCGGGCTACCCGGGCGGCATTTCCGAAACCAACTTCCGCGACATGCAGGCCAAGTTCCCCGGCCGCGCGCTCGAGAAGGCCGTCAAGGGCATGCTGCCCAAGGGCCCGCTCGGTTACGCCATGATCAAGAAGCTGAAGGTGTACGGCGGTGCGGAACATCCGCACACCGCGCAGCAACCGAAGCCCCTGGAGATCCCAGCATGATTGGTGAATGGAACAACGGCACCGGCCGCCGCAAGTCGAGCGTGGCCCGTGTTTTCCTCAAGAAGGGCTCCGGCAAGATCACCGTCAACGGCAAGGACATCGAACAGTTCTTCGGCCGCCAGACGTCGATCATGATTGCCAAGCAGCCGCTGATGCTGACGAACAATGCGCAGGCGTTCGACATCCAGTGCAACGTGCATGGCGGTGGCGAATCAGGCCAGGCCGGCGCGGTGCGCCACGGCATCACGCGCGCGCTGATCGATTACGACGCGGCGCTCAAGCCCGTCCTGTCGCAAGCCGGCTTCGTGACGCGTGACGCGCGCGAAGTGGAACGCAAGAAGGTCGGCCTGCACTCCGCCCGCCGCCGCAAGCAGTTCTCGAAGCGCTAAACCCGCTCGACTGCTTACAAAAAGCCGCGCAAGTCCTCTTGTCGCGGCTTTTTTTCCGCCCTTATTGTTGAGCCATGCGATTCAAGCTGTTGCGACGTCGCCTCACCATCAGCGCCCCGCGCATGGCGGTGCGCAGCGCGATGCCGTGGCCCCTGCGCTGGGCCGGCGTGGCGATCATGCTGGGCTTTTGTGCAGCCATCAGCCTCTGGGCCTTCGAATTCGGCAAGACCATCGCGGGGCTCGATGCCGGCGCGAAAGAAGAATTGGTCCGGCTGCGCGCCGATGTGGAAAAGCTGCATCAGGAGCGTGACAAGTCGCAGTCGGTGATGAACACGTCGACGAGCCTGCTCACTGCCGAGAAGGCCACGCAGGAGCGGCTGGCCGCGCAGATCAAGACGCTCGAGGCCGAGAACCGCCAGTTGCGCGATGACCTCGGTTTCTTCGAGCGGCTGATGCCCGCGAGCGGCAGCGAGGGCGTCGCGATCCGCGGCCTCAACGCCGAAGTGCTGTCGGGCACGCAACTGAAGTGGCAGGTGCTGTTGATCCACCCGGTGAAGAACGCCAGCGAGTTCCACGGCAAGCTCGAAGTCAAGCTTGCAGGCACGCTGAACGGCAAGCCCTGGATGATGGATCTGCCCGGCGGTCCGCAACAGTTGGCCTTCAAGCAGTACCGCCGTGTCGAGGGAATGGTCGACCTTCCCCCGCAAGCCGTGGTAAAAAACGTATCGGCCAAGGTGCTGGAAGGTTCCGTCACCCGCGCTGTGCAGAGCATCCAGCTGTAGTTCCCGCCAAAGGAGTCGTATGTTCGGCAAGAAAGCGCCCCCACCCATCAAGAGCCTCATCGCGCAAGGCAGCCGCATCGAGGGCAACCTCAAGTTCACCGACGGCCTGCGCGTGGACGGCGAATGCTTCGGCAACATCACGGCCAACGCGGAAAGCGCGAGCATGCTGGTGATCTCCGAGCAGGCGGTGGTCTTCGGCGAGATTTCGGCGGACCACGTGATCATCAACGGCACCGTGCGCGGCCCGGTCCATGCCAAGGAGTTGCTGGAACTCCAGCCGAAGGCGCGGATCGAAGGCGATGTGCACTACCGCGCGCTGGAGATGCACCAGGGCGCGGTGATCGCCGGCCAGCTCAAGCCGCTGGAGCCCGCGATCGAGGAAAAGCCCTTACTGAAACTGGCGGCAACGCACGCCTGACCTGAATTCCCGAGCGCGCTGCTGTAGTATTACGCCAGCCGATCCTTGAAAGACAGACCCATGAGCGCAGTAGCCGAACAACCCCAGACCGAAATGCCGTCCCCGCTGATCTTCACGGACAGCGCGGCAGCAAAGGTCGCCGACCTCATCGCCGAAGAGGGCAACCCCGACCTCAAGCTGCGCGTGTTCGTGCAGGGCGGCGGCTGCTCGGGCTTCCAGTACGGCTTCACGTTCGATGAAATCCAGAACGACGACGACACCGTGATGAGCAAGAACGGGGTGTCGCTGCTGATCGACGCGATGAGCTACCAATACCTCGTCGGCGCCGAGATCGACTACAAGGAAGACCTGCAGGGCGCCCAGTTCGTGATCAAGAACCCGAACGCCACGAGCACCTGCGGCTGCGGCTCGAGCTTCTCGCCGGGCGAGCACTAAGCCGGGTAGATCGCACCCAACACGCGGGCGCCTCGGGCGCCCGTTGTGCTTGTGAGCTCGAGTTTTTCACGCAATATGCATTTGCGCGCGAGCCAGGCGAATGCGGTCGCTTCCACTTGCAGCGGCGGGAGGCCGGCGGCATCGCTCGCAACGACGTCCACACCGGGCAGCCGTGCGCGCAGGCGATTCATCAGGTGCGTGTTCAACGCGCCGCCGCCGCAGACGATCAGGCGATCGAGGCCGTAGCGCGATGCGTCGGTCGCACACGCCGTCGCCGTAAGTTCCGCAAGGGTCGATTGAACGTCCTCTGCTTTCAAGGAAGTGACACCGAACTGCTGCAACCACTGCGCGTTGAACAGATCCCGGCCGGTGCTCTTGGGCGGTGACTTCGAGAAATACGGCTGGGCAAGCATCTTTCCCAGGAGCAGGGGATCCGCGCGCCCCGACGCCGCCCATTTCCCACCGTCGTCGAACGCCTTGCCCTGATGCTGCTGCACCCACGCATCCATCAGCCCATTGCCCGGCCCGCAATCGAAGCCCAGTTGCGTGCCGTCCGCATCGAGCACCGTGAGGTTCGAGATACCGCCGATGTTCAGCACGCCGATCGTCTCTGCGTTCTTCGCGAACATCGCGCGATGGAAGAACGGCGCGAGCGGTGCGCCTTGACCGCCCGCCGCGACGTCGCGCGTGCGGAAGTCGCACACCACGTCGATGCCGGTGAGCTCAGCGAGCAGCGCACCATTGCACAACTGCGTCGTGTAGCCGGTGCCGTCGAATTCCTGCGGGCGATGGCGGATCGTCTGTCCGTGCGCACCGATCGCCGTCACCTTGCCTGCCGATTGCTTCACCAGCCGGGAAGCGACATCCGCATAGACATGCATCAGCGCATTCGCCGCGAGTGCACCGCGGTGGATTTCGTTGTCGCCCGGTGAGTTGAGCGCGAGCAGTTCGCCTTGCAAGGTTGGGTCGAACGTAGCGCTCTGATGCGCAAGCACCTTCAATTGGCCGCCGCCGAAATCCGCCAGCACGCCGTCCACGCCGTCGAGCGACGTGCCGGACATGAGGCCGATGAAGAGCTCCGGTTGCGGCATGCGGCGATGTTAGCCGCAGCGCGCGTGGATTACCTGCTGGCGACCCAGGACTCGCGCGCCGCGGCGGCAAGCTGCAGGCGCATGGATTGCGCAAGCCGATCGAACTCGGGCCGCAGTTCGGCGGACAGGGTCGTCTGCTCGCTGCGGCGAGCGACCATCACCGACGGGTCCTGGTGGACGCCGTTGACGCGGAATTCGAAATGCAGGTGGGGCCCCGTCGCCCAGCCGGTCTGCCCGACCGCGCCGATGGATTGGCCTTGGGCCACGGTCTGGCCGGCGTGCACACCCACCCGGCTGAGGTGCGCGTACACCGTCTCTTCCAGGTTGTTGTGGCGGACGATCACGACGTTGCCGAAACCGTTCTGCGCGCCGGCGAACTCGACGGTGCCGTCGCCGATGGTGCGAACCGGCGTGCCGATGTTCGCCGCGTAGTCGACGCCGAGGTGCGCTTTCCACTGATGCAGGATCGGGTGGAAGCGCATCGCGAAGCCGCTGGACACGCGCGAGAACTGCAACGGTGTCGACAGGTACGACGTCGTGCGGCTCTTGCCGTCGAGCGAGTAGTACGCGCCCTTGCGGCCCGCGGGCTGGAACCACACGGCGTTGTAGCGCTCGCCGGCGTTCACGAAGTTGGCCGACAGGATGCGCCCGGTGCGCACGGCTTCGCCGTCGGCCTCGAGCGTTTCGTACACCACGTCGAAGCGGTCGCCCATGCGCAGGTCATGATGGAAATCGATGTCGTTCGAGAAGATCTCGACAAGCTGCGACACCACGCCATCCGGCACATTGGCCTCGTCCGCCGCCGCGAACAAGGAGGTGCGCACCGCCGCGCTGCCGAGGCGCACGGTCGGTGTGAGCACGCCGGTTTCAACGTGCGACACGAATACGCCGTTGGCCGCGCGATCGACCACCAGGCGCTTGAAGAACGCAAGGCTGTCGGGCATCCACCGGCCGACCAGCTTGACCAGTTCATGCCGCTCGTTCGTCTCGACGCTGACCGAGCGGCCGGCGCGAGCGAAGAATTGCGCGCGGAACGTCGGCTCGCGGCGCAGGAATGCGGCTGCGGCGGCTTCATCGACGCCCATCCGCGCGAGGAATGCGTCGACGGTTTCGGCGAGGCGCGTCGTGTCCGTGCGATACAGGGCGATCTCGTGGTTCTCGAGCGCCTTCAATTGCGCATCGACGGGCAGCGGCAGCACGTCTTCGACGATCTGGCGTACCACCACGTTGTCGGGAACGGGGTCGAGCGATGCGACACCGAAGGCAGCGCCGCCGGCACCCAGCAGCAGCGCGGCGATCACCGCCGTGGCTTGCTTCGGGTGGTGCTCGAGTGCGTGCCCTGCACGAAGCAGGAATTTCTCGCAAGCAGCGGCAAGGCCGTTCGTCAAGTCGCAGGTCCTGGGTTGGATGGCGCGTGCGCAGGTCTTGCGTGGCACGCGCCGGGTGGGAAAGACGCCGACACTTAGAATCGGCGGGGTCCTACTCGGGGCTGGCGCAGTATACCGATTCCGCCCGCCTCGGCTATAGAAAAATCGTTATGAATCAAGCGGTTGTTACAGATTACCCGGTCACGGACCGCGTGCGCGAGGCCCTGGCCGTCAGTTTGCGCGGCGTCGACGAACTGATCCCGCAAGAGGATTGGCTGAAGAAGCTTGCGCGCGCCGAAGCCACGCGCGTGCCGCTTCGCATCAAGCTGGGCCTCGATCCCACCGCGCCCGACATCCACATCGGGCACACGGTGGTGTTGAACAAGATGCGCCAGTTGCAGGACATCGGGCACACGGTGATTTTCTTGATCGGCGACTTCACGTCGATGATCGGCGACCCGTCGGGGCGGAACACCACGCGCCCGCCGCTGACGGCTGAACAGATCAAATTCAATGCGGAGACTTATTACAAACAGGCGAGCCTCGTTCTCGACCCGCAGAAAACAGAAATTCGTTACAACAGCGAGTGGAGCGACCCGCTCGGCGCGCGCGGCATGATCCAGCTCGCCGCGAAGTACACGGTGGCGCGGATGATGGAGCGCAACGATTTCGACCAGCGCTTCAAGGCGAATACGCCGATCTCCATCCATGAGTTCCTGTATCCCTTGATGCAGGGATACGACTCCGTCGCGCTCAAGAGCGATCTCGAACTCGGGGGCACCGACCAGAAGTTCAACTTGCTCATGGGGCGCCACCTGCAGGCCGAATACGGGCAGGAGCCCCAATGCATCCTCACGATGCCGCTGCTGGAAGGCACCGACGGGGTCGAGAAGATGTCCAAGAGCAAGAACAACTACATCGGCATCACCGAAGACGCGAACACGATGTTCGCCAAGGTGCTGTCGGTCTCCGACGACCTGATGTGGAAGTGGTACACGCTGCTGTCGTTCCGCAGCGAGGCCGAGATCGCCACGCTGAAACGCGAAGTCGAGCAGGGCCGCAACCCGAAGGATGCGAAGGTGATGCTCGCCAAGGAGATCACCACGCGCTTCCATGACGCGCAGGCCGCCGATGCCGCGCAGCAGGACTTCACCCATCGCAGCAAGGGCGGCATCCCCGACGACATCGCCGAGCTCACGCTTGCAGGCGCGCCGATGCAGATCGGGCAGCTGTTGAAGCAAGCCAACCTCGCGCCATCGACCAGCGAAGCCAATCGCCTGGTCGACGGGGGCGGCGTGCGCGTGGATTCGAGTGTCGTCACCGACAAGGCACTGAAGCTGGAGCACGGAACCTACGTCGTGCAGGTCGGCAAGCGCAAGTTCGCGCGCATCACGCTTCGATAGGCCACGCGTCAAGTGCAGGGCCGACGCCCAACGAAAATCGCCTGATGTCCATCGCCCGCGTGAAATCGCTCTCGCCGCAGTTCCTGCTGCGGGTTTCGATCGTCGTCGCGCTCATCACGATCGCGATGAAGACCGCGGCATGGTGGATCACGCAGTCGGTGGGGCTGCTGTCCGATGCGATGGAATCGCTGGTGAACCTGGCGAGCGCCGCATTCGGCCTGCTGATGGTCACCATCGCGCGCCGCCCGGCGGACAAGGACCATCCTTACGGTCACACCAAAGCCGAATACTTTTCGTCCGGCTTCGAGGGCCTGTGCATCTTCGCCGCGGCGATCGGGATCATCTGGGCCGCGGTCCAGCGCCTGTTCAATCCGCACGCGCTCGACGAACTCGGCTGGGGTCTGACGCTGTCGGTGCTCAGCTCCTTGTTGAACGGCGCGCTCGCGTGGGCCCTGCTGCAATCCGGCCGCCAGCATCGATCGATCGCCCTCGAGGCTGACGCGCGGCACCTGATCACCGACGTGTGGACGTCGGCCGGCGTGGTCGTCGGCGTCGGGCTGGTGGCCTTCACGCAGTGGCAGTGGCTCGACCCTGCGGTCGCCATCGGCGTGGCCGTCAACATCCTGCGCGAAGGTGCGGCGCTGATGTGGAAGTCGTCGCAAGGCCTGATGGACGAAGCGCTCGAACCCGAGGTTTTGGCCGAAGTGCAGAAGACGCTCGATTCGTTCGACCACGCCACGATCCGCTTCGACCACATCTCCAGCCGCCGCTCGGGCCAGCGCCGCTTCGTCGACCTGCACATGCACATGCCCGCGAGCTGGACGCTCGGGCGCGCTGCCGCAGTGCGGGGTTCCGTCGAGCAGGCGCTGATGAGCGCCGTGCCCGGCTTGCGCGCGACGATCCAGCTTCTGCCCAGCGACGTCGAGGCGCACTTCGACGACAACGAGGACCTGATCTGATCACCTGAAGTTCATTCGCGCACGACTTCGTGCCGCGTGACGAGCGGATCGAGCCGCTTGTGGATCTCCGCTTCGAGCGCCGCGCTGGCCCCTGCGAGACGCACTGTGATCATGTTGCCGTGCGTGGCGTGCGCAGCGGCTTTCACGTCGATGTTCGATCCGAGGTCCGCAAGCATCGAGCGCACCTTGCGCTCTGCGGCGTCCCAGCGCAACTGCGGCTTGAACACCTTGCCGACGCCCGTCAGCGGAATCGCATCGACGATGTGCACGTGAACCGGCGTGGCCGCGCGTTCGGGTGTGCGCGCCGCGACGAACGACGTGATTTCATCGGCGTCGGCTTGCGCGCCCGGCTTCAATTGCACGTACGCGACGGGAAGCTCGCCTGCATAGGCGTCCGGCTCGCCGACGACGGCGGCAAACGCGACCGCGGGGTGGCGGAACAGGATCTCTTCCACCGGCGCGGGGTCGATGTTGTGCCCGCCGCGAATGATCAGGTCCTTCGCGCGGCCGGTGATCCACAAATAGCCTTCGCCGTCGATTCGCCCCAGGTCGCCCGAGTTCACCCAGCCCGGCTCGATGAAGGCGTCGCGATTGTGCTTCTCCGACAGGTAACCGGAGAACACGCCCGGCCCGCTCATCGTGACGACGCCGATCTGGTCCGGTTGGCAATCGACCCACTTGCCGTCCTTGCCGATCTCCACGACGCGCACGCGCGAGTACGGGACCGCATGACCGACCGTGCCGAGGCGCACCGGGCGATCGGGATAGGAGATCGTGTGCACGCTCGACGTTTCAGTCATCCCGTACACCTCGAGCACCGGCGCATCGAACTGCGTCTCGTACGCTTGTGCGACGGCCACCGGAATCGCAGAGCCGCCGCCGGAACAGAACTTGATGCTCGACACGTCGGCGCCTTCGACCGGCACGTTCAACGCGGCGGCCAACACCGTGGGCACGCCGCCGAACACCGCCGGCCTGAATCGCTCGACGAGCTTCCATGCATTGCGCACGGAGTTGGGGTTGCGCCAGCCGCTGGGCGAGAGGACCACGAGCGTCGTCCCCGTGCCGAGCGACGCCAATCCTTGCGTGAGCGCGCCGCCCACATGGAACAGGGGCAGGCCGAACAGGATGGTATTGCTCGGCAACATGAGGCCGATCGCCCACGCCTGGTACACCTGGTTGAGATGCGTGTGCCGCACGAGCTTGGGCATGCCGGTGGTGCCGCCCGTGTGGAAGTACGCGGCGATGTCATCGGGCTCGATACGGCGACTGCTCACGAGTCGATCGGCGGGCTGCGCTTTCGCAAGCTCGTCCCACGAGAACACACCGGCCGCGCCGGTGGGCGCGCCGCCGACGCAGATCACTGCGGTGAGATCGGGAAGTTCGCTGCGGATCTTGTCGACTTTCGCCCAGATCTCCGCGCTGATTGCCGGTCCGGCAGTGACCAGCACCTTGGTGCCCGCGGCCCGCAGGATTTCCGCGATCTGCGCCGCCTCGAGCAAAGGGTTCACGGGATTCGCGATTCCTGCCGCTTCGCCGCCGAACAAGGTGAAAAAGCTTTGCGGCAGCAAGGGCAGCAGCAAGGTGACGACATCGGTTTCCTGCACGCCCAGCGCGTGGAACATGTTCGCGGCCTGGGTGACGCCGCCCATGAACTCGCGATAGGTGATCGTGACGCCAGGCTCTTGCGCATCGGAGTTCGGCAGGAAGATGAGGGCGGGCCTGTCGGGGTTCGCCGCAGCGCCCAGCCGGATCACGTCATACGTGCTCCGGGCGGCGATGCGTTCTTCGAAGGGGACCGATTCGAACGCGTGCAAGGCCGCGCTCGTGCCGAGATCGGGGCGCGACCCTCCGATCTTCGTGTCCAGCAGATGCCATCCCGCCATGCTCGCTCCTTTGCGGCTCCGAACCGCCTTGTCGCATGTTTCGCGGTGGCCCGCAACCGGCGACGAGCGCCTGCGCACCAATCGCGCGGCGCTCGAAGCGGAAATCGCTTGAACTACTTCTTGCCGAGGCCCATGCGGGCGGCGCCTTCGGTGTAGAGCCGGGTCTTGGACGCCATGAAGGCGTCCATTTCCTCGGTGCCGACGTTGATGAGTTCGAAGCCGTTCTTCGCGGCGAGGTCCTTCATCTCGGCGTCGTTGTTCAGCGCGCGCCACAGGTCGGACAGGCGCTTGCGCGTTTCGGGTGGTGTCGTCTTCGGCACGCCGATGCCGCGATAGGCGCCGTCGACCCAGTCCACGCCAAGCTCCTTGAACGTCGGCACATCCGGCATGAGGGGGTGGCGCTTTTCCATGGCGACCGCCAGCGGGCGCACGCCCTTTTCCTTGTTGGCGATCGCGAAGGGCGTGTACGTCATCGCGCCGTCGACCTGGCCGCCGATCACGGAAACGGACATGTCGCCCGTGCCCTTGAACGGCACATAGAGGGTCTTGATGCCGAACGCGGCGTCGAGGCGCTCATGCGCGGCGTGGTTCGCCGAGTACTGGCCCGAGCCAGCGAGGCTGATCTTGCCGGGGCTGGCTTTCGCGGCGGCGACGAACTCCTGGAAGTTCCTGATCGGGCTCTTCGCGTTGACGACGAGGATGTCCGGCGTGAAGTGGAACCAGAACACCGGCGTGACGTCGGCGGTCTTGTACTGCACGTCGCCCTGGATCGGCTGGAACACGATGTGCGGCAGGTTGATGCCCACCACGTTGAGCCCGTCGGCGGGCAACTGGTTCATCTGCGTCCACATCAGCGCGCCGCCTGCACCGGCCTTGTACTGGATGATGGTCTCGACGCCGGGACACTTCTTGTGCAGCACCAGTTGCTGGTGGCGCGCCGACAGGTCCGACTCGCCGCCCGGCGGGAACGCCTGCCAGTACATCACGTTCTTGTCGGGGCACTGCACCGCCTGCCCGAACGCAAACGGTGCAAGCGCGACCAGGGCGAGGGCTGAAACGAACTTCTTCATGCCTTTTGTCTCCTTAGGAATTCAATTTCGCGCAGACGGCCGCGGTGACTTGCGCGGTGCGCGCAGTGCCGCCGAGGTCGCGTGTGTGCAGGCTCTTGTCTGCCGTGACCGATTCGATCACGCGCATCAACTTCGCGGCGGCGTCGCGCTCACCGAGATGCTCGAGCATCATGACGCAGCTCCAGAATGTGCCAACAGGGTTTGCGAGACCCTGGCCCATGATGTCGAAGGCCGACCCGTGGATCGGCTCGAACATGCTCGGGTAGCGGCGTTCCGGGTCGATGTTGCCGGTGGGGGCGATGCCCAGGCTGCCGGCCAGCGCGGCGGCGAGGTCGCTCAGGATGTCCGCGTGCAGGTTCGTCGCGACGAGCGTGTCGAGCGAAGCGGGGCGGTTGACCATGCGCGCCGTGCACGCATCGACCAGCTCCTTGTCCCACTTCACTTCCGGGAACTCCTTCGATACCTGCAGCGCGATCTCGTCCCACATCACCATCGCGTGGCGCTGCGCGTTCGATTTCGTCACCACCGTGAGTTGCCTGCGCGGCCGCGACTGCGCCAGCTTGAATGCGAAGCGGATGATCCGCTCGACGCCGGCGCGCGTCATCATGGTGACGTCGGTCGCCACTTCGATCGGATGCCCCTGGTGCGCGCGCCCGCCGATGCCGGCGTATTCGCCTTCGGAGTTTTCGCGCACGATCACCCAATCGAGATCCGCGGCCGTGCAACGCTTGAGCGGCGCGTCGATGCCCGGCAGGATGCGCGTCGGCCGCACATTGGCATACTGGTCGAAGCCTTGGCAGATCTTCAGCCGCAGGCCCCACAGCGTGATGTGGTCGGGAATGTGCGGGTCGCCCGCGGAGCCGAACAGGATCGCGTCCGCATTGCGGATCGCGTCCAGGCCGTCGTCCGGCATCATCCTGCCGTGCTTGCGGTAGTAGTCACCGCCCCAGTCGAACGAAGTGAATTCAAAACGGAAGTTCGCACCCGATTGCGAAAGCGCCTGCAGCACTTCCTGGCCCGCGGGCACCACTTCCTTGCCGATGCCGTCGCCGGGGATGCAGGCGATCCTGTAAGACTTCATGGACTGCTCCTGATTCGCTCAATAGGGGTTGCGGATGCCGAGCGCGCCGAGCAGGAGGATCTCGAGCGCCTCCATCTCCAGCGCGTGGCGCTCGTTCGTTTCGTGCTCGTAACCCTGCGCGTGCAGCACGCCGTGGACCAGCAAGTGCGCGTAGTGGTTCTTCAGGGGCTTCGATTGCGCGGCGGCCTCCCGCTGCACCACGGGACCGCACAGCACGATGTCCGCCATCACCATCGGGTCGCGCGAGTAATCGAAGGTGAGCACGTTGGTCGGGGAGTCCTTGCGGCGGTACCGGCGGTTCAGCTCGCGGCTTTCTTCTTCACCGACCACGCGGATCGCGATTTCGGCCGCGCGAATGAGCGCGATGTCCAGCCACTGGCCGACGCTGGCGGACGAAAGCATGCGCCGGTGCGCAGCGACATCCGGGAAGAAGCCGAAGTGCAGCGTGAAGTCGAGCGAGTTATGCCTTCGCATCGTTTTTTTTCCGCGCGGCGTCGTACGCATCGACGATGCGCGCGACCAGCGGGTGGCGCACGACGTCGACGCTCGTGAAGCGGGTGTGGGCGATACCCTTGACGCGGCGCAGGATGTGCTCGGCCTCGACCAGTCCTGAGAGCTGTCCCTTGGGCAGGTCGATCTGGCTGACGTCGCCGGTCACGACGCACTTGCTGCCGAAGCCGATGCGCGTGAGGAACATCTTCATCTGCTCGGGGGTCGTGTTCTGCGCCTCGTCGAGGATGACGAACGCATGGTTCAAGGTGCGCCCGCGCATGAACGCCAGCGGCGCGATCTCCAGCGCGTTGCGCTCGAACGCCTTGACGACGCGATCGAACCCCATCAGCTCATACAGCGCGTCGTACAGCGGGCGCAAGTAGGGGTCGACCTTCTGCGTCAGGTCGCCCGGCAGGAAACCGAGCTTCTCGCCCGCTTCGACCGCGGGGCGCGTGAGCACGATGCGCTGGACGCTGCTGCGCTCGAGTGCATCGACGGCGCACGCCACGGCGAGATAAGTCTTGCCCGTGCCGGCGGGGCCGATGCCGAACGTGATGTCGTGATTCGCGATGTTGTCCAGGTACACGCTCTGGTTCGGGGTGCGCGCCCTCAGGTCGGTGCGCCGCGTGTGCAGCACCTGCGCGCCTTCCTCGTCTTCGTCCAGCGGCATTTCGCTGGCGACCATCAATTGCACCTTGTCGGCGCCGATCGGCCGGCTCGCGATCTCGTACATCGCTTCGAGCACTTCGAGCGCGCGCTGCGCTTTCGGCTTGGGGCCTTCGATGCGGAATTGCCCGGCGCGATGCTGGATGCGCACCTGCAGCGCCTGTTCGATGGTGCGCAGGTGTTCGTCCATCGAACCGCACAGGTTGGCCAGGCGCGTGTTGCTGGGCGGGGAGAACTGGTGTTTGAGGATCAAGCGGTGATAATCCGGGCGAAGGACGAGTGCAAGCCGCATGATAGGCAAATTGACGGGGACGTTGGGGGACAAGAATCCCCCGCAGGTCGTGGTCGACTGCAACGGCGTCGGCTACGAGGTGGACGTCCCGATGAGCACGTTCTACAACCTGCCGGCCGTGGGCGAGAAAGTCTCGCTGCTCACGCACTTCGTCGTGCGCGAGGATGCGCAGATCCTCTATGGCTTTGCATCGGGCAGCGAGCGCGAGGCGTTCCGCCAATTGATCAAGATTTCCGGGGTGGGCCCCCGCACGGCGCTCGCCGTGCTGTCCGGCATGAGCGTGGCCGACATCGCGCAGGCGGTGACGACGCAGGATGCCGCGCGGCTGGTGAAGGTGCCCGGCATCGGCAAGAAGACGGCCGAGCGCCTGCTGCTCGAACTCAAGGGCAAGATCGGCGCGGATCTCGGTACCGCCAACTCGGCGCCGAAGAGCGACGCGCAGGCCGACATCCTGCAAGCGCTGGTCGCGCTCGGCTACAGCGACAAGGAAGCCGCCGCGTCGCTGAAGTCATTGCCCGCCGACGTCGGCGTGAGCGAAGGCATCAAGCAGGCGCTGAAGGCGCTGACGCGATGAGCATCCAGACCGACGACTTTGCCCCCGCGCCGGACAAGCGTGTGGTCTCGGCCGCGCCCGCGTCGCCGAACGAAGAGGCAATCGAGCGCGCGCTGCGCCCGAAGCTGCTGGCCGAGTACGTCGGACAGGCGAAGACGCGCGAGCAGCTCGAGATCTTCATCGGCGCGGCGAAGAAACGGGGCGAGGCCCTCGACCACGTGCTGCTGTTCGGGCCGCCCGGCCTGGGCAAGACGACGCTGTCGCACATCATCGCGCACGAGCTCGGGGTCAACCTGCGCCAGACGTCCGGGCCCGTGCTCGAGAAGCCCAAGGATCTCGCCGCGCTGCTGACCAACCTCGAGAAGAACGACGTCCTGTTCATCGACGAGATCCATCGGCTCTCGCCGGTGGTCGAGGAGATTTTGTATCCCGCCCTGGAGGATTACCAGATCGACATCATGATCGGTGAAGGGCCGGCGGCGCGCTCGATCAAGCTGGACTTGCAGCCGTTCACGCTGGTGGGTGCAACCACGCGCGCGGGCATGCTCACGAATCCGCTGCGGGACCGTTTCGGCATCGTCGCCCGGCTCGAGTTCTACACACCGGAGGAGCTCACGCGCATCGTCAGGCGCAGCGCCAAGCTGCTCGATGCACCGATCGACGATGCCGGCAGCAGCGAGATCGCGCAGCGTTCACGCGGCACACCGCGGATTGCGAACCGCCTGCTGCGGCGCGTGCGTGACTATGCCGACGTGAAGGGCACCGGCAAGATCACACTGGACATCGCGCACAAGGCGCTCAAGATGCTCGACGTCGACCCGCAGGGCTTCGACGTGATGGACCGCAAGCTGCTCGAAGCCGTCATTCACCGGTTCGACGGCGGCCCCGTCGGCCTGGACAACATCGCGGCGTCGATCGGCGAAGAGCGCGACACGATCGAGGACGTGATCGAGCCGTATTTGATCCAGCAGGGATATTTGCAACGCACGCCGCGCGGGCGCGTGGCCACGATGGCGGCGTTCCGTCACCTCGGCGTGACGCCCCCGAAGAGCGCGGGCGAACTCTTTTCCGAGTGACTGTGAATTGGAGTCCGACCCCAATTAAAGTTGTGGACGATGAGGAGTTGCGCGGCGTAGTAGGTCGCCAGCACAAGGAACTCCGCCATCGGTAGCGGGGTTGCGAACTTGTTGATGGCGAGGATCGAGTCGCTCACCATGAAGATCACCGCGCCGATGGCGACCTCCAGCGAGCCCGCGTCACGCAACACGGTCGCGCGACCGATCGCCTGGGCGGCCATGGCGGCGATGACGATTGCGTAGCACGCGACCGCGACCTGCAGCACCGGCGCCAGGTGCGGGAAGAGCACCGCATACATCACGCCCGCCGCGGTGAGCGTGCAAGCCAGCGCCTTGCGGCTGGCGAACCACGGCGCGTCCTGCTTGAACAGTGCGATGTAGCAAACATGCGCGATGAGGAAACTCACCAGGCCCGCGATGAAGCGCTCGGGCAGGAGGATGTCTCCGGCCATCGAAAACGCCAGCGCGATGACGAGCAACCACTGCACGTTGCGACGCTGCAGCACGAACACGATCGCCAGCGCCATCACCGACGGCTTGAGCACCCGGAAGATTTCGCCCATGCCCACCGCAGCGGTTGCGGTGGCAAGAGCCGCGACTTCCAGCACGATCACTTCCAGCATCGTGATGCGCCCCTGCATCACCGCGCCGATGGCCCACACCGCGACGCATTGCGCCAGCACCCACACGGTTGCGTGTGCGAGAGGCATGCCCTCCGCATTCCAGAGGAAAGCGACGACGCCTGCGAGCATCAACAGGAACTGCGCGACTGCGAACCACGCCAGGGGCTTCGTCAGTGGCGGCGCGTAGACCTTGACCTTTGCAATATCGAACGGCTCCTTCGGGAAGCGCGCCGCGACGTCCGCGGGGCGCCAGCCGGGCGGCTTGATCCACACCCGCAACTTGTCCAGCCAGTTGCGCGCATGCCATGAATCTTTCGCAAGGGCCCAGTACACCTCCGCGTTCGCCCAGAGCGGGTCCCAGCTCTCCAGAGAACTGCGCGTGCCGTACACGCACTTTTCGCTTTCTTCCTCGAAGCTGCCGAACAGGCGGTCCCAGACGATCAGCATGCCGCCGTAGTTGCGATCGACGTAACGGTCGTTGACGGCGTGATGCACGCGATGGTTCGACGGTGAGCAGAACCAGCGGTCGAACCCTCCGAGCTTCGGCACATGCTCGGTGTGCACCCAGAACTGGTACAGCAGGTCGATCATCGCCACCACGCCGAACACCAGCGGCGGCACGCCCGCGATCGCCATCGGCACGTAGAAGATCCAGCCGAGCAACGCACCCGAACTGGTCTGGCGCAGCGCCGTCGACAGGTTGTAGTCCTGGCTCTGGTGATGCACCACATGCGCAGCCCACAGCACCGCGCTCTCGTGGCCGAGGCGATGGAGCCAGTAGTAGCAAAAATCGTAGAAGACCAGCGCGAGCAGCCAGCCGTACCCCGACATCCAGAACGCGTCGTTGTGCCACTGCGCGACCCAGCCGTAGATGGCAGCGTAGATGCCGATGCGAACCAGCTTGGTGAAGACCTGCGTCACCTGGGACAGCATGCCGAGGCTGATGCTCGTCACCGCGTCGTTCAGGCGGTAGGTGTTGCGCCCCTTCACGAGCCCGTAGGCGAACTCGATGCCGATCATCAGCAGGAAGACGGGCGTTGCGAGGACGATGACCTGGTACGGGGACATGGTGTCGGATTGTGCGCCAACGAGCGAATGCAATTTCGCATTTAAGAACGGATGGAACTTCCATCGTGCCGCTCGACCGCCGATAGAGGCCACCAGCGTGCGATTTCACACCGACGCATTTTTGCGCAATTCTGTGCAAATAAAGAGGAGGAAAGATGATTAAGGACTTACCTGCGAGGCCGCTGATTTCGCCTGCCTCGACTTACACCGCAGATGTCTCAATCCCGACCGGTGGCTTGCTTCTCACAGCGGCTGACGTGCCGCTCATTGCGCTCTTTGAAGACACCTTTACGCGCATCGACCGCATTTCAGCCGAGCTTCAATTTGCCGATGATTTGTGGGACCCAGGCGAAACTTGGTACTCGGGCGAATTCGGAGGGCAAATGAATATGGATACGTCTTCTCGTAGTTCGGCTGCGTTGAACACCTTGGACTGTTCCACCTTCTTCAGGTTTGCGGATGGCAGATTCCGGTTTAATTTGCACTGCGAAAACGGAACGATCAGATTGACGTCAATGAGATTTGTGGTCACCGGACTCGCTCGCCCCACATAAACTTGCATAGCCATCAGGTGAGGGCGCCCCTCGCGTCTACCCTGATCACGTGATCGACTTTCCCGGTTCGCAATCCGCCGGTCACGCCCACCATGAAATCGTGCAGGTTCACCGTGGGGTCGCAGTGCCCCGGCACGAGCCACAGCATGCGGCCGATCGCGGGGACGCGGGCACTGCCTTTCGCCGGACGCAGGATGCCGTGCTCGTCGCCGCCGTTGCCGTATTCGAGCTCGCTGTCCGCGTCCAGCGCCAGCACCTTCGGCAGCCCGGAATCGATGGCGTGGCTCTTGTGTCCCGCGTCGCAGACGGCGTGGTCCGCTTGCGTGCTGATCACCTGCGTCTTAACGAACAGCGCGTGCTCGAACTGCGGTTGCGCGGGGTCGCGTTCGTTCGCCGCGTAGTCGGCGTCCATGAACAGGAACGAGCCCGCCTGCAGTTCGCCATACACGCCGCTCGCCGCTTCGCACACCATCGTGCCCGTGCCGGCGCCGGTCACGAGTTCCACGGCAATGCCTTCCGCTTCGATCAGCTTGCGCGTATGGACGACGTCCTCGACCACGACCGCGATCGCGTCGCGCCTTTCTTTCGCGCCGCGCAGATGCTGCGCGCGGCCGTGATACGCCTGCAGGCCGGCGAAACGCAACGCCGCGTGCTTCCGGATCTCGCGCACGAGCGGCAAGGCGGCGGCGCCCGGGGGCACGCCGCAGCGTCCTTGCCCGACATCGATCTCGATGAACACGTCGATGATGGCGGTCCCGTTGTCTTGCGTACGCGCTTCGTTCATCGCCACCGCAAGACGCTCGATCCCTTCGAGGCTGTCGACGGCGATGGCCAGCTTGCCGCCGTCCGATGCGAGTCGACGCGCGAGTTGCGCCACGCGCGCCAGCTTGTGCGCCGCGATCACCTCGTTGCTGATGTAGATGTCGCGCACGCCGCCGTCCGCCATGGCTTCGGCTTCGCCGGTCTTCTGCACGCAGCAGCCGACGGCGCCTGCCTCGACCATCAAGCGCGCGAGTTCGGCGCTCTTGTGCATCTTGGCGTGCGGGCGCCAGCGCACGTCGTGCTTGCGCGCGAACTCCGCCATGCGGGCGATGTTGCGCTTCATCGCGTCGAGGTCGATGACGAGCGAAGGGGTATCGATCGCGGCAACGCCGGAATCAGAAGCTGGTGGCGTCGTCACCGGCGTCTTCGTCCAGGTGCTGCGTGTCGGACCAGCCCACCAGCGTGAAGCCTTGCGGGGTCCACAGCAGGCGGTTGATCGCACCGTTGGGCAGCTCCCACGTGCGCGGCGAATTCACTTCCTGTCCCGTCGCGATGCGATACAGCGTATCGAGCACGCCGCCGTGCGCCACCACCACGATCTGCTGGCCGGGATGACGCGCCGCGAGGTCGACCATCGTCTTTTGCACACGCGCGCGCAACTCGAGCAGTGATTCGCCGCCTTCCGGAGGCTGCCATTCGGGGATGCGCCGCCGCCAGTTCTGCGCGTGCTCGGGAAAGTTCTGGTGGATCTCGTCGAAGGTCTTGCCCTCGAACATGCCGAAGCAGCGCTCGCGCAACCCTTCGTCGGGGACGACGGGAATGCCTGTTTTTTCGGAGATGGATTCGGCGGTCTGGTGCGCGCGCCCCAGGTCGCTGGAGTAAACCGCCTTGATTTCCTCACCGGCGAGCGCTTCCCCGACGCGCCGGGCTTGCCAGCGGCCGGTTTCGTTCAGGCCGATGTCGCGTTGGCCCTGGATGCGGGACTCGGCATTCCAGGACGTTTCGCCATGCCGGATCGCGATGATTCGCGTGGCTTCCACGCCCCCATTCTAGGATCAGCCCGGAATCTGGACATTCACTTGCCGCGGACCGGCCGGCGGGTTCGGGAAGCCCTGCATTGCCGCGGAGAACATCGCCGGGAAAACCTTCGCACTGTCGAAGTACGGCCCGTCGCTGACCGCGCGCGATTCGTACACGACCTTGTTGCTGCTGAGTTCGCGCACCACGACGTCGACTTCGCGGTGGAACCACGAGGGCTCCGGCGGGTACCCCATGCCGACGCCCATGCCGAAGTGGCGGTGCCGGCCCCACGCGCCAAACCCGAAGTGACCGTACGGGCCCCACGGGTCGGCGAACGGCGAGATCGAGCGATTGAAGCGCGCGCCGATCTGCACCGAGTAACGTGGGTTCGAATCGTCACGCCGCAGCCCCACCGCGTTGAGCGCGGGGTCCGCCAGCAACTCCAGCTGCGGCTGCATCGGGTCCTGCTGCGATGGCAGCCGCTCGAAGCGGTACGTGGCCGGCTGGGGCAGCGCAGGAATCTGGCTGAATGACTGGACCGTGCTGTCCAGCGTATAGGTGCTTGCGCAACCGGCAAGCAACGCGACCGCCGATAGGGCCAGCGCACCCGTGAACCTTGCAAACGACTTCATGGCTTGTCTCCCGACGAGGCCATGTCGCCACGGCCTCACATTTTGATGACCTGGAGGCTCGGCAGTGCGGCCGGCGCCGGCAGTTCGTCTTCGTCGAACGCCTTGTCGCCGTCCTCGCTCGCCTCACCCGTGATTTTCAGATTCCTGAAATCGTAAATTGTTCCGTCCGCCAGGTGGGACTTCACGACGTTCTGCAGGGCCCCGAACATGTTGTCCAGGCGGCCCGGGAATTTGCGGTCCCACTCGCGCAGCATCTCGCCCACCTGCCTGCGTTGCAGGTTGACCTGCGAGCCGCACAGCGTGCACGGGATGATGGGGAACTGCCGATGCTGCGACCAGCGAACGAGGTCTTTTTCCGGCACGTACGACAAGGGGCGGATCACCATGTGCCTGCCGTCGTCGCTCATGAGCTTGGGTGGCATGCCCTTGAGCTTGCCGCCGAAGAACATGTTCAGGAAAAGCGTCTGCAGGATGTCGTCGCGGTGATGGCCCAACGCGATCTTCGTTGCGCCCAGCTCATCGGCAACACGGTAAAGAATGCCGCGCCGCAGCCGCGAGCACAGGCTGCACATCGTCTTGCCTTCGGGGATCTTGTCCTTGACGATCGAGTACGTGTCCTGCTCCTCGATGTGGAAGGGCACGCCGAGGGACTTCAGGTATTCGGGCAGCACCTGCGCGGGAAAGCCGGGCTGCTTCTGGTCGAGATTGACGGCAACGATGTCGAAAGACACCGGCGCGCGCATGCGCATCTTGAGAAGGATGTCGAGCAGCGTGTAGCTGTCCTTGCCGCCCGACAGGCACACCATCACCTTGTCGCCGGCCTCGATCATGTTGTAGTCGGCGATCGCCTGGCCCACGAGGCGGCACAGGCGTTTTTCCAGCTTGTGGTTCTCGCGTTCGATCTTCAGCACGGCACTCATGCCGCTATTGTCGCATCGGGCCCTTACCAGCTGCAGCCGAAGGCTTGCCGCAGTTCTTCGATCTGCGCTGCCGTGAGTGGCAACGGTTTCGGATCAGCGGTGCGCCACAGCTTCGCGGTTTCTTCCAGTTCCTCCAGCACGGCCATCGCCTGCGCGGGCGTTTCATGCCACACAGTCGGCCCGAGGCGCGACAGCATCACCGCGCGGATCGGCGCGCCGGGCTTCGCATGCGCGTCGATTTGCGCGGCGACCCGTTCGGCCACCTTGGGATCGCCCGGCCGGTGGTACGGAATCACGGGCACGTGGCCGACCTTCATCACGAAGTAAGGCGTGATCGGCGGAAGCAAATCGCCTTCGACCGGCGAGAGCGTGAGCGCCACGCAGTTCGTGGAATGCGAGTGGATGACACAGCGCGCATTCGGCGCTGCGTCGTAGATCGCGCGGTGCAACGCCAGTGTCTTGCTCGGACGGGCTCCGGAAACCGCGTTGCCGTACGTATCGACTTTCGAGATTTCCGCCGGGTCGAGCAAGCCCAGGCATGCATCGGTCGGCGTGATCAGGAAGGCATCGTCCAGCCGCACACTGATGTTTCCCGCCGTGGCGTGCACGTAACCGCGATCGAAGAGGCTCTTGCCGACGCGGCAGATGTCTTCGCGCGAAGCGGCCTCGTTCATGCGAGCACCTCGAACGCCTTGATGAAGAAATCGGCGCCGCCGAAATTGCCGGACTTCAGCGCGAGGTGCACGTCGGCATCGCAGGCGGTGGCGCGCGCGAAACACCACGGCACGCCAGGATCGATCTGCATGCCGATGCGCATCTGCTCCACGCCGAGCGCGCTGACGACGGCCCCTGAGGTTTCGCCGCCTGCGATGACGAGCCGGTGCGCGCCGAGCTGCACCAGGCCTTTCGCGATCGCGGCAAGCGTTCTTTCGACCATGTCCCCCGCGGCCTGCGCGCCGAGTGACGCCTGCACGCTTTTCACGTCTTCGGGCGATGCCGTCGCATACACCAGCACCGGCACCTTGCCCAGCCGCGGCTTCGCCCATTCGAGCGCCTGCCGCGCGAGGTCGTCCCCCGCAGCAATGCGCATCGGGTCGACGACGAACGCCGACAGGCCGCGGTTCTTGAACTCCGCCACTTGCGCGTTCGTCGCGACCGAGCAGCTTCCCGAGATCACGGCCGCGTACCCTTGCGCAAGCGGCAGTTCCGCCGCGCGATCGGAGGGTTCGATCCCGTGGTTCTGCGGCAACCCGATCGCGACACCGGATCCGGCCACCACCAACGGCGCGTCGGAGAGGGCGCGGCCGAGCATCACCAGGTCATCGTTCGTGATCGCGTCGACGATGCCGAAGCGCACGCCTTGCGATTGCAGTTGCGCAATCCGCTCCCGGATTGCATCGGCCCCGCGCCGGACGACGTCATGCGCGACCAGCCCGACCTTGTCCCGGGACTGCGCCTGCATCACGCGAACCAGGTTCGAATCGGTCATCGGCGTGAGCGGATGGTTGCGCATGCCGGATTCCGACAGCGGCACGTCGCCGACGAACAGCTGGCCTTTGTAGACCGTGCGCGCGTTCTCCGGAAACGCCGGCGTGATGCAAACGAAATTCGCCTCGAGCTCGCCGGCCAGCGCTTGCGCCACCGGGCCGATGTTGCCGCGGGGCGTCGAGTCGAAAGTCGAGCAGACCTTGAAGTAGACCTGCGTGCAGCCTTGTTCGCGCAACCAATGCAATGCAGCAAGCGACTGCGCGACTGCCTGCGCGGGCTCGATCGTGCGCGACTTGAGCGCCACCACGACGGCATCGACACCTTCGACTGGCTGCGCCGGCACGCCGATCGTCTGCACGACGCGCATGCCCGCGCGCACCAGGTTGTTCGCGAGGTCCGTCGCGCCGGTGAAATCGTCGGCGATGCAACCGAGCTTCAACTGCGTGCCCATGCGGCCATCGTAACCGTTAGCATCGCGCCATGAATCCGGACATCGCCAAGGCGCTTGCGCCCACCGGCAAGCTGCGCGCATCCATCAACACCGGCAATGCCGTGCTGGCGGGCAAGCACCCGGCCACCGGGGCGGCGAAGGGCGTGTCGGTCGACCTTGCGACGGAGTTCGCAAGGCGCCTTGGCGTTCCCATCGAACTCGTGGTGTTCGACACCGCGGCCAGGTCGGTCGACGCCGTCGCCAATGAACAAGCCGACATCGGGTTTTTCGCCATCGATCCGAAACGCGGCGAAAGGATCGCGTTCACCGCCGCCTATGTGCTGATCGAAGGCGCGTACCTCGTGCGCGAGGATTCCCCGCTGCGAAGCAACGAGGAGGTCGATCGCGCAGGGCACACGGTGGTGGTGGGGCAGGGCAGCGCGTACGACCTGCACTTGTCGCGTGAATTGAAGAACGCGCAGATCGTGCGCGCGCCGACCACGCCGACGGTCGTCGATGTGTTCATGACCGAACGCGCCGATGTGGCTGCCAGCGTCAAGCAACAACTGGAAATCGATGCGAAACGCGTCGGCGGCGTGCGATTGCTGCCCGGGCGCTTCATGGTGATCCAGCAGGCCATGGGCTGCCCGCGCTCGCGCGGCGCGGACGCGGCGGCCGAACTGTCACGCTTCGTCGAGGAGATGAAAGCAAGCGGCTTCGTCGCGCAGGCACTGGCGCGGCATGGCATCCAGGGCGCGAGCGTCGCGCCGGCTGCGTGACTAGGCTGTCCCCAGCGAAGGAGAGCGTCCCCCGGGCTGTGTCTGGCGCAAGTTCGTGACAGCGCGGTTCATGCCCGGCGCGAGCACGTTCCATCGCACTGCCCGCGCAACCCGCGGGAAACGTTCGCGGCACACGGCGGAGACCAGGAAGTCGTGCGGATCATGGAACCAGCCGAGCACGCCCATCGAGATCTCACGCGCGACCTGCGCGTCGCCGGTGAGGTAGGCGTCTTCGAGGCCGTCCCACAGCGTGTGGCCCCGGCGATGCAGGCCATACCCCCATTCCCACTTCAACGCGCGCAGGCGCGAACGCGCAGCGGCGACGTAATGCGCATCGAAGATGTAGGTGTCGGTCGAGCACCACTTCTCCGCGAGCCAGACTTGCACCACCGGGCGCCCCGCACTGGCGATGGCCGTCGTCAGCCCGCGCAGCACGTCGCCGTGCAGCTCGATGTAGCGAATGCGTGCCGGAAAGCCGGCAGCGCGGAGCAAGGCGATGAACAGGGTTGCCTTGTCCTCGGCGTCCGCATGCTTCAGGCGCAAGGCTTCATGCGCGGTGTGAAGCCGCAGCTTCACCGGCTTGGCAAACGTGATGCGCTTGACGTTGCTGTAGATTGCCAGCACCTTTTCGCGATCGGTTCGGCACAGGTGCGTGAGGGATTGGGCTTTGAGGCGCAGCTTCGTATCGTGCAGGTCGACCAGCTGCGTCGACTCCATCCAGTCGGACGGATCCTCGCTCACCGGCGCCGGCAGTGCTGATAAACCCACGCTTGTGTCTCCCGCCGAAGTGCCCCCGGCTTCGAACCATTCTGCGCGCGCAGGCTGGGGTGCGCAACAGGGAGACGTCCGGCTCTACGCCGGCTGAAGCAGCCCGCGCTTTTCCAGCAATGCTTCCACCTTCGGGGGCCGCCCGCGGAAGGACGCATACGCAAACCCCGGCTCGAAGCTGTTGCCGCTGGCGTAAATCCACTGCTTCAGCCTGGCGGCGACCTGCGCGTCGAAGGGATTGCCCGCTTCCCTGAATGCGCCGAACGCATCGGCATCGAGCACTTCGGCCCACATGTACACGTAGTAGCCCGCAGCGTAGCTGTCCCCGGTGAACAGGTGCTGGAAGTGCGTGACGCGGTGCCGCGCGCCGACCGCCCGCGGCATGCCCAGGTCTTCGAGCACCCTGGCTTCGAACGCCACCCAGTCTGCGACCGACGCCGGGTCGGGATGCGAGTGCACCGCCATGTCGACCAGCGCGCTGCCGACGTAGCTCACCGTCTCGTACCCCTGGCCAAACTTTGCCGCCTTCTGCAGCTTGTCGATCAGCGCATCCGGGATCGCCGCGCCCGTCTCCGCATGGCGTGCATGGCGCTTGAGCACTTCGGGCTCGGACATCCAGTGTTCGAACAGCTGCGAGGGAAGCTCAACGAAATCCTGCAACACCGCGGTGCACGAGAGCTTGGTGTATTCGACGTTCGACAGCAGGCCATGCAGGCCGTGGCCGAACTCGTGGAACAGCGTGCGCACGTCGTCGAAGGACAGCAGCGTGGGCGAGCCCTTGGCGAAGTTGTTGTTGTTGGCGACCAGCGGCAGCATGCGCCCGCCGTTGCGGCCCTGGCGCATGAAGGTGCTCATCCACGCGCCGCTGCGTTTCGACGGGCGCGCGTAGTTGTCGTGGAAGAACAGGCCCACCGGCTGGCCTTGCGCATCGTGCACCTCGTACGTCCTCACGTCCGGGTGGTAGGCCTTGATTTCGGGGCGCGGCGTGAAGCGGATGCCGAACAGGCGCTGCGCGCAGTCGAACGCGGCGCTCACCATGCTGTCCAGTGCGAAGTACGGTTTGACCTGCGAGTCGTCGATCGCGTAGTCGCGCCGGCGCACCTTCTCGGCCCAGTAACGCCAGTCCCACGCCTGGATCTCGCCTTGGGCGCCCGCGGCCTTCAGCTGCGCACGTTCGATTTCGAGCTTGCCTTTCGCACGCTGCCACACGTCGTCGAGCAACTGGTAGACCGCTTTGGGCTCCTTGGCCATGCGGTCGACCAGCGCGTAGTCGGCAAAGGCCTTGTAGCCGTGCAACTGAGCCTGCTCCTTGCGCAGCTGCACGATCTGCGAAATGAGCGGGCGGTTGTCGTGCTCGCCGGCATGTTCGCCGCGCGACGTCCACGCACGCCACGCGGTCTCGCGCAGGTCGCCGCGCTCGGAGAAAGTGAGGAAGGGCTCGACCAGCGAACGCGACAGCGTGATGACATGACCGTCGACCCCGCGCTCGTGCGCCGCGCTCTTCGCGGCGTTGCGCAGGAATTCCGGAAGGCCCGCCAGGTCGTTCTCGGACTTGAGCACCATCTGCCATGACGATTCGTCATGCAGCACGTTCTGGCCGAACGCCGTTGTGAGCTCGGCGAGCTTCTCGCGCACCTGCCTGTAGCGCTCTTGCGCGCTGTCGGACAGCATCGCACCGGCGCGAACGAAGTCGAGGTGCACGCGTTCGAGCAGGCGCATCTGCTCGCCGGAGAGTCCCGCCTTCTGGCGCGTCTCGTACACCGCGAGCACGCGCGCGAAGAGGCCCTTGTGCATGTAGATCGCGCTCTCGTGGGCCGCAAGGGGCACCGCCATGCGGCGCTCGACGGCCTGCAAGTCGGGCGAGGTGTGCGACGAGCACAGGTTCTCGAACAGCGACTGGATGCGGGACAAACGTTTGCCGCTGATGTCGAACGCGGCCAGCGTGTTGACGAAACTCGAAGGTGCCTTGTCGTTCGCAATGGCGTCGAGCTCGTCTCGATGCTCACGCATCGCGGCGTCGAATGCCGGTTCGAAGTGCTCCGGCCTCACGGCCGCGAAAGGCGGGACGGCCCAGGGGCCTTCCCAGTCGTTGAGGAGGGGGTTGGAATTGCTCATGTCTGTCCTTGTGGGTCAGGGGTTACCAGAGGCCCGCCTCCATGTTGATGGCGACCTCGCAGTCATCGAAAATCTCGAGCTTGGTGATGCGCACGCGCGCACCGACCACGCCCGGCAATTGCATCAGGCGATTGACCAGCTTGCCGATCAGCGTCTCCAGCAGGTTCACGTGTTCGGCCGTGCACTCCTCGATGATGATCCGGCGCACCTTGCGGTAATCGAGCACATGCATGATGTCGTCGTCGCGCGGCAGCAGCGGCTGCGTGCCGAGGTTCAGTTCCGCGTCGACCATGATCGGCTGCGGCGACGACAGCTCGTGCTCCAGGATGCCGAGGTTCGCGTCGAACTTCAGGCCGGTGAGCGTGAGGATCTGGGTTCCGGCTTTGGTCATGGCATGAGGGAGAAGTCGCGATCGAATCGCATCAGGTGCTGGCCGCCGTCGACGAGCAGCGTGGTGCCGGTGATCGACGAATTTTCCAGCGCGAAGCGCACGGCGGAAGCGACGTCTTGCGGCGTCGACGAGCGCCCGAGCGGCGACAGGCGATGCAGCTTCTCGAACTGTTCCGGGGTGAGCATGTGGCTGGTCAGCGTCAGGCCCGGTGCGACGCCGACCACACGCAGCTGCGGCGCGAGCGCAAGTGCGAGCATGGTCGTTGCCGATTCGAGCGCGGCTTTCGACAAGGTGTAGCTCACGAAGTCGGGGTTCGGGTTCCACAGCTTCTGGTCCAGCAGGTTCACGACGACGCCCGATCCCGCGCGCGCCGTGACGTGCTCGTGCAATGCGTTCGCAAGGACGATCGGCGCGATCGTGTTCGTGCGCATGTGCGCCTCGAGCGATTTGGCGCCGAAGTTGCGGACGGAATCGTGCTCGAACAATGAAGCGCTGTTGACGACGGCGTCCACGCCGCTGAAAGAAGCGATGACGCTCGCGAGCAAGCCCCGGGCGGCTTCCTCATTGGCAAGGTCGGCGGCAAAGCTCTCGCACCGGGTGCCGTGCGCCCGGCAGTCGGCCAGCGTTTGCTGCGCCTCGGCGGCCGACGACCGGTAATGAAGCGCCACCTGCCACCCGTTTTGCGCCAGCACGAGCGCGATCTCGCGGCCGAGCCGCTTTGCGGCGCCGGTGACAAGGACGGTTCGAGGCGTGGGTGGGGCGGTCATTCGCGCACAATGGAACGATGGTCGCGGAAGCAAGCAGTGTACGGCGCGCGCTCGAACAACTCCTGTGCGAGGAGATCCGGCGCGCCGGCGGCTGGATGCCGTTCGACCGATTCATGGCCATGGCGCTGTACGCGCCGCGGCTGGGCTACTACGCGAACGAGTCGCGCAAGTTCGGCCCGATGCCGTCGTCGGGCAGCGACTTCGTCACCGCGCCCGAGATGACGCCGCTCTTCGGCCGCGCGCTCGCCGTGCAATTGCGCGAGGCGCTCGATGCGACCGGCACCGACGAGATCTGGGAATTCGGCGCGGGGTCGGGCGCGTTGGCCGAGCAACTGATGTTCGAGCTGGGCGAGCGCGTGCGGCGCTACACGATCGTCGAGGTGTCGGTTGCGTTGCAGGCACGCCAGCGCGATCGGCTGGATGCGTTCGCCCGCAAGGTGCATTGGGCGGTGGAATTGCCCGAGCGGTTCGCGGGCGTGATCGTCGGCAACGAAGTGCTCGATGCCATGCCGGTGAAACTCCTCGCGCGCAGCGAAGGCGAATGGAAAGAACGCGGCGTCACGCACGACGGCGCAGCCTTCGCGTGGCGCGACCAGGCCACCGATCTGCGTCCGCCATTCGAAGTTGAAGGTGCGCACGATTACCTGAGCGAAATCCACGTGCAGGGCGAGGCGTTCGTGCGCACGCTGGCCGACCGGCTGGAGCGCGGTGCAGCGTTCTTCCTCGACTACGGCTTTCCCGAACGCGAGTACTACCACCCGCAGCGCCACATGGGCACGCTGATGTGCCACCGTGGCCACATGGCCGATCCGGATCCGTTGGCCGATGTGGGGCAGAAGGACATCACGGCGCACGTGAACTTCACCGGCATCGCTGCAGCGGCGCAGGAGGCGGGGCTGAACACGCTCGGGTACGCGTCGCAGGGCCGCTTTCTCTTGAACTGCGGAATCGCGAAGATGCTCGCGGAGGCCGACCTGCCCGACCGCGCGGCGGGGCATCGCCTCGTCGCCGAACATGAAATGGGGGAGCTCTTCAAGGTGATCGGCCTGCATCGCGGTGAGTGGTGGGACGCCGTTGGCTTCAGCGAAGGCGACCGCACTGATCGGCTGTGAGCGCGCCTACACTCGTTCCATGATTCGCTGGTTGATCGTCGTCTTCATCGGGCTGTTGCTCATCAATGCAGTGACGCCCTGGCTGCGGCGCATCGGCTTCGGCCGGCTGCCCGGCGATTTCAACTTCAAGTGGCGCGGGCGCGACTGGTCCCTGCCGGTGACCACGACCATCCTGCTCAGCCTCGTGTTCGGCCTGGTCTCCAAAATCCTATGAAGGCATGCATCGACATCGGCGGCACCAAGGTGGCCGTCAGCCTCAACAGCGGCGCAGGGCTCGAACTCGTCGCGCATCGCAGCGAACCGACGGCGAAGGAAGGCACGAATGACGCGCTCGCCCGCCAGGTCATTCGCATGGTCGACGAAGCGTGCGCGCAGTCGGACCTGGCCCCGGGTTCGGTCGAACGCGCCGGAGTGTCGTCGTGCGGCCCCTTCGTGATGCGCCATGGCCTGATCGAGATTGCGGCACCGAACATCTGCGGCGGCATCGCGGGGCCGGCGCGGGGATTGCCGAACGACTGGAAGACGGCGCTGCTCGAAGCGCCCTTGCGCGAACGGTTTCGCGAAGTGCGAGTGGAAAACGATTGCGTCGCCGCACTCGAAGCCGAGCGGCGCTGGGGCGCGCTGCAGGGCTTCGACCACTGCGCGTACGTGACCTGGAGCACGGGCATCGGTTGCGGCGTGTGCGTCGACGGCAAGGTGCTGCGCGGCAAGAACGGCAACGCGGGCCACGCAGGGCACATGTTCGTCTCGGACAACACCGATGCGCTGTGCGGTTGCGGCAATGTGGGCGATGTGGAGGCGATCACCGCCGGCAGCGCAATCGCGCGGCGATTCGGCGAGGACGCGCCGACGCTGTTCCGCCTTGCGCAGCAAGGCGATCGCGGCTCCCAGGCAAAGGTCGACGAACTGTGCCGCGTCATCGGCCGCGCCTTGTACAACCTCACGGTGACTCTCGATCTGGAGCGCATCAGCGTCGGCGGCAGCGTGTTCTGGCACAACCGCGACTTGCTGCTGCCCAAACTCCAGGGCGAGTTGAAAGGGAAGTTGCCCGCGCTCACCGACGGTTGCGAGATCGTCGGGGCCGGACTGCAGGACCGCGTCGGCGACTACGCCGCGCTCGCGCTGCTGGTCTAGGCGCCGAGCGAGCGCCCGACGGCGTCGATCCGCGCTTGCTGGATGCGCTCGCCCACCTTCGGTCCGGCCAGCCCTTGCGCCTGCGCCTCGTTCGCGATCTCGTGGGTTGGAACCGACAGCGCAGCGTTCATCGCCTTGAGCAATCGATCCGCTTGCGGGTAGCCGGCGTCGTCCGCGATGCAGCGGCAAGCTTGCAGCACTTGCTCGAAGCGCTGCGGCTTGCGCCATGCATCGCACCGGTCGAGCAGGCGCACGATGTCGCCGGCGCTCGCCGCCATGCTCGCGTCGACGTTGCCGTGTTCGCGCGCGACGACTTCCGCCAACTCGCGGCATTCGGTGGGCACACGCAGCCGCTCGCACAAGCCGCGCAAATCCGGGGCGATCGAATGCGTGAGGCATCCAAAGCGAACGGGCAGCGGGGCGCCGGCATTCGCGGCGCCATCGATCACACGAGACAGGCCTGCATCCCACACCCCTTCGATTTCGGGCATCAATTTCTCAAGCGCACCGCACTCGCGCAGCACCTCGAACATGCGCGAGGGCTTTTGCTCCATCAGGCCGCGCGCGAGTTCCTGCCACACCCGTTCGGCGACGAGCGCGTCCGCCTCGCCGGCGTTGACCATGCCCCGCATCAGCAACATGGTTTCGGGCGCGACCGTGAAATCGGAAAAGCGCGCGGCGAACCGTGCAAGGCGCAGGATGCGCACCGGGTCTTCCCGGAACGCATCCGTCACGTGCCGCAGCAGGCGGGCCTTCAGGTCGTGCTGGCCGCCGAACGGATCGATGATGTGGCCGTCCGTGTCCTGCGCCAGCGCGTTGATCGTCAGGTCGCGCCGGGCCAGGTCCTGTTCCAAAGTGACGCTGCGCTCCGCATGGAACACGAAGCCGTGATAACCGGCGGCGGTCTTGCGCTCGGTGCGCGCGAGCGCGTACTCCTCGCGCGTGTCCGGATGCAGGAAGACCGGGAAGTCCTTGCCCACCGGCAGGAACCCGGACGCGATCAGCTGCTGCGGCGACGCCCCGACGACGACCCAGTCACGGTCGTTGACGGGCAGGCCGAGCAGCGCATCGCGCACCGCGCCACCGACGATGTAGGTCTGCATGCACGGCAGTTTAGCCTTCGCTCAGTCGCTGCCAGACAGCCCGGCCGCGCCCGACCATCTCGGGCGGAGCCGGTGGAAGGGGCAGGCGGCATTCGCCGGCGTCCTGCCCCATGGCGCGCAGCATTGCCTTGATCGACATCGAGAACACGCTCACATCGCTGTTGATGAACTCGAACGACTCGATCAGCGTGGCGTTCACGCGAATGGCTTCGGGCAAGTTGCTTCGCTCCAGCGCGGTGAACATCTCCTGGAATTGCGGCGCGGTCCAGTGCGTGCTCGTGCCGACGATGCCGACAGCCCCCACGGACGCAAGCGGCAAGGTGAAGCTGTCGTCGCCCGAGTACAGGTCGAAGTGCTCGCCGGCTTGTGCGACCAGCGCAGCAGCAGCAGGCGGATCGCCGGTCGCATCCTTGAAGGCGACGATGTTCGGCACGTCGCGGAACAGCCGCAGCAGGACGTCGCGGTCGATGCGCCGCCCGGTGCGGATCGGCACGTCGTAGAGCATCACCGGCAGAGCGGTCGCCTGCGCCGCCGCGCGGAAGTGCGCCTCGAGCCCTGCTTGCGGCGGCCGGCTGTAATAGGGCGAGACGACGAGCACGCCGGCGGCGCCAAGCGACTTCGCTGCGCGCGTGAGTGCGACGGTGTGCGCCGTGTCGTTGGTGCCGGTGCCCGCGATGACGGGCACGGTCACCGCTTCGCTCACCGCGCGGACGAGGTCGCGCTTTTCTTCATCGGAGAGTACCGGGGCCTCGCCCGTGGTCGCAGCGACGACGAGCCCGTCGTTGCCGCGGCCCACGAGCCAGCGTGCGAGGCGCTGCGCGGCATCGAGGTCCAGCCGGCCTTCGCGATCGAAGGGCGTGACCATCGCCGTGAGCACGCGGCCGAAATGCCGCGGCGGCCTCATCTCGATGCCCGGTAGGGCTCATCCTCCACGACGAACGATTTCTCTTCGAGCGCCGCGTCGATCCACGACTTCACGCCGGGCAATGCACACACGCGGCGCACGTAGTCGGTGATGTGGCCCGGCACCGGCAGCGCATAGTTCTTGATGCGCATGCACACCGGTGCGAAGAACGCGTCGGCGATGGTGAACTCGCCGAACAGCATCGGCCCCTTGTTCTGCTCGAGCAGCTCGGTCCACATCTGCACGATGCGCTGGACGTCGCTGCGCAGGCCGGGGTTGTCGCGCCAGACGATCTTGCCCGCGTCGGGCATGCACGCCTCGATGTTCATCGGGCACTTCGCGCGCAGGGAACCGAAGCCGGAATGCATTTCGGCGGTGACGCTGCGCGCCCGGGCGCGCTTCTTCGCGTCCTGCGGCCACAGCTGCTTTTCCGGAAATTTCTCGGCCACGTATTCCGCGATGGCCAGGCTGTCCCAGACCACGAGGCCATCATCGACGAGCACCGGCACGCGGCCGGCGGGGCTGACCTTGCGGATCGTCCGGCCGAATCCGGAATCGGGGTCGCCGAACGAATCGAACTTGACGAGCTTTTCCTCGAACGGGATGCCGGCCTGCCTGAGGAGCACGCCCGCACGCATGGACCAGGACGAATAGTTCTTGTTGCCGATATAAAGCTGGAGCATGGCGCCCTCCTCGAATGGGATGGGCCATGCTAGCGGCCGGGCTTGCGGCCATTGATGAAAAAAGACGCGGCGATTGATGCCGCGCGCGTCAGGGCAGGTCGGTGTTCTGCGGCGGCAGCGATGCGTCGCGCGGGCCCACGGAGCCCAAGCGGGCCTTCAGCGATTGCGGCTGCCCCGACAGGATCGCCGCATACATCGTCGTGTTGGCCAGCACCTTCTTCGCATAGTCGCGCGTTTCGTTGAACGGGATGTTCTCGATCCACGCTGCCGCTTCGACCGGGGGACCCATGCGCCACGCGCGCGGCCGGCTCGGGCCGGCGTTGTACGCAGCGGCGGCGAGCGGCATCGAGCCCTCGAATGAATCGAGCACCAGCTTCAGATAGCCGGTGCCCACCGCGATGTTCACATCGCGATCGCCCAACTGGTCGGGCGTGAAGTTCGCGATCCCGAGCTTGCGCGCGGTCCACCGCGCCGTTGCAGGCATCACCTGCATCAGGCCGGACGCGCCGACGCCGGAACGCGCATCGGTCACGAAGCGGCTTTCCTGTCGGATCAGGCCGTAGACATAAGAGGGTTCGAGCCCGATCTCCTGCGCGCGTCTGGTGACCTGCTCGCGAAAAGGCATCGGATAGCGCTGGTCCACATCGAACTCGGCCTTGGTCCGTTCGCTCGTGTTGATGCAGCGGTCCCACACCTGCTTGTCGCACGCGAACTGCGCGGCAGCCAGCGCCTCGCGCTCGCTCATGCCGCCGGGGCGGTGCAAGTTGGTCCAGTAGTTCCACTCGCGCACGCCCTCGGGCCGGATGCCGAGCAGGATCGCGTACACCGCGCGATTGAGGCCGGCGTTCAGGCGCGCGGCCTCCTTTTCTTCGGCCGTCAGCGGGGCGGGTTTCGCCGGCACCGTGACCTTCTGTCCGAGCTCTTCCAGCGCGAGCTGCTCATAGAAGCCGCGCACGGACGCGATCGATTGCAGCAGCTTCGTCGCCTCCGCCTTGCGCTCGTCGCCGCCGCGCGCGAGCAGGCCCCGCGCCTTCCAGTAAACCCACGCCGGGTCACGCTGCGCTTCGTCGCTCATCGCATTGATGGCGTCGATCACCGTGGTCCATTGAGTCGGACGGGGATGGCGCAGCGCCGAGCGCACCTTCCACGCCAGCATGTCGTCGGAAAGGTCCTTGTCGCGTTCCACCTTGGCGTAATCGTCGATGGCATCGCTGGAAAGGCGTTGCGCCGCCTGCTTGCCCATCGCGCCCCAGAGCCAGTTGCGCTCTTCTGCCGACAGCTGCAGGCCCCATTTGCTTTCGAGCTGCCGTGTGGCCTGGTCGAGGTCCGATGCGGACAGCTTGACCAGCGCGAGCGTGACCATCTCCTTGCGGGTCTTGCGAATGGCGATGAGGCCCTTCGTGAGGAAACGCGCGGGGCTCGTGTTCAGTTCGTTGAACTGCGGCATTGCATCGGGTGCGACCATCTGCACGGCCTGCTGCGCGGCTCGCACGCGGCCGGTCTCCATTGCTGTGCGGGCACGCAGCCAGGCATCGTCGGCCTTGAGCCGCGGGCCCGACGGCGCATCGATCAGCCGCGACGCGGCGAGAGCGCAGCCGTCATCCGCGTCCCGCTGCAGCAGCCACAGCCGCTTGACCTCGTCGGCCAGCGATTGCGGGGCTTGCGCGCCCTCCTTGAGGGCCTGCACCAGCAGCGCATAGCAACGAACCTCGCGGTCGTCGTTCATGCGGTACTTCGGGTATTCGGCGGCGAACGCCGCCCAGTCGCGCCGCTGGCCGAGCAGGAGCAGCCAGTCGTTGCGCAGGCGATCCTCCTGGTACGTGCCGGCGTACTTCGTGAAAAAGTCCTGCACTTCCGACGGCTGGGCGATGTCGAGCCGGGTGCGCAGCTCCCAGTAAGCGACCCAGGCTTCGAGCGGATGGCCTTGCGCCAGCGGCAGGTCTTTCGCCAGCTGCGCCCGGTTGCCCTGCTTCCACGCCTGGTAGGCGTCGAGGACCACGTCGTCGCCCCTGGTCTGCGCGTTGGCTCCTGCCACGAGGAATGCGGCGATCAGTGTCAGAATCCTTGCGAACATCGAAGCGATTATGGACAAGTCGGAACAGAAGAAGGCGTTGCGCAAGCGGCTTGTCGCCGAACGGCTGGCCCTGCCCGATCGCCTGGAGCGGTGCGACGTGCTGCAGCAGGTCATGCGGATCTGGCTGATTGGGCGCAAGGACACGGTGATCGGTGCGTACTGGCCGATCAAGGGCGAGTTCGATCCGTTGCCGGCATTGCATCGCTGGAAGGAAGACGGCGAGCTGATCGACGAACCGCAGCCACGCCGCATCGGTTTGCCGGTGGTCGACAAAGTGCATGGCACCTTGAACTTCCACGCCTGGTTCCCCGGCTGCCCGATGGAAGAGGACGCGTATCACATCCCCAAGCCGAAGGGCACGGACGTGATCCACCCCACGTTGTTGTTCGTGCCGTGCGTCGGCTACAGCACCGGCGGCTATCGCCTCGGATACGGCGGCGGCTTCTACGACAAGACACTGGCCGAGCTGCGGCCCAAGCCGTTCACCGTGGGCCTCGGATTCACCCACGCTTTCGTGGATGATTTCGAGCCCGAGCCGCACGATGAGCCGCTCGATGCCATCCTGAACGAAAACGGCGTGGTCTGGCCGATCGGCTGATCGCGCCCTCTCCCAATGAGTCTTTACCGCCTGCTCGGCGAGTTTCTTCGTCGCCACTGGTCATCCTATGCATCGTCGGGCCTGATGCTCGCGGGCATCGCGTGCCTGATCGTCTGGATCCCGCGGCAGATCGGGCACCTGGTGGATGGGCTTGCGGCGCACTCGTTGGGCGGCGACGAGTTGGTGTTCGAACTCGGCAAGCTGGTTTGCGCCGGCGTCGTCATCTACTTCCTGCGCGTGGCGTGGCGGCTGCGCCTGTTCGGCGCCGCGTACCGGTTGGGCGTGGAACTGCGCGAGAAGCTGTATGCGCGCCTGTCGTTGCAAGGACCGCAGTTCTTCCAGAAGCAGCGCACCGGTGACCTGATGGCGATGGCGACGAACGACATCGACGCCATCGAGATGGCGGCCGGCGAAGCGATGCTCGCGGGATTCGACGGCACGCTCACGCTGGTGCTGGTGGTCGCGATGATGTCTCTCGGTGTCGACGCGCGACTGGCCGCGTTCGCGCTGTTGCCGTTCCCATTCATGGCGTGGAGCTTCTGGTGGATCTCGCGCCACGTGCACGAGGCATGGCGCCAGTCGCTCGACCGCTTCAGCGACCTGAACGACCATGTGCAGGAAACGCTTTCAGGAGTGCGCACGGTGCGCGCGCTGGGCCTGCTGCCGCGCAGCCAGCAGCAGTTTTCGCAGCTCGCGGCGGCCGCGGCGGACACGAGCTTCGCGGCGCAGCGTTGGGAGGCCACTTACGAGCCTGCAGTGGGATTCACCTTGAGCGCAGCGATGGTGCTGACACTGGGAGTCGGCGGGTGGTATGTCTGGCATGGCCAGCTCACGGTGGGGCAGCTCACGAGCTTCTCGCTCTATCTCGGCCAGTTGATCTGGCCGATGTTCGCCGCGGGCTGGGTGCTGTCGCTGTTCGAGCGCGGCAAGGCCGCGTGGGGGCGGCTGCAACCCATCCTCGATGCGCCGCTGTCGGTGGACGACCATGGCTCCGTCGATACCGTCATCGCGGGGCCGATGCGCGCTGAGCAAATCTCGTTTCACTATCCGGGCCAGGCGAAGCCGGCTCTGGAAGCGCTCTACTTCGATTTGGCCGCGGGCCGCACACTGGGCCTGGTCGGGCCGACTGGCGCAGGAAAGTCGACGCTCATCAAGCTGGTCCTGCGTCACTACGCGCCGCAGCAGGGATCGGTTCGATGGAGCGGCGTCGACCTGCAGGACTACACGCTCGCCGCGCTGCGCGGTGCAATCGCGTGGGTACCGCAGGAAGCGTTCCTGTTTTCCGCCACCGTGGCGGACAACATTGCGCTGGCGAAACCCGGGGCCACGCGCGCAGAGGTCGAGAACGCCGCGCGGCTCGCCGCCGTGCATGAGGACATCCTGCGCCTGCCCGGTGCCTATGAAACTCCCGTCGGCGAACGCGGCGTGACGCTGTCGGGCGGACAGCGCCAGCGCGTCGCGATTGCGCGTGCACTGCTGGCCGATGCACCGATGCTGCTGCTCGACGATGCGCTGTCCGCGGTCGATACCGACACGGAATCGCGCATCCTCGCGCACCTGCGCGAGACGCGCGTGGGCCGTACCGTGATCATCGTCAGCCACCGGCTCAGCGCCGTCGCCGACGCGGATCACACGCTGGTGCTGCACGGCGGCCACCTCGTCGAACAAGGCGCCCACGCGCAGCTGCTGGAGCGCGGCGGCTGGTATGCCCGCCAGTGGAAGTACCAGCAATTGCAGGCGAGCCTCGATGCCAGCTGAATCCGTCGTCACCACCGCCCTGCCCAGCGAGCCGAAGGAACGCCGCCGCACGTTGAGCGATGCGGCCACGCTGCTGCTGCGTGCGGCAGCGTCGGAACGCCATCACCTGGGGTGGGGCGTGTTCTTCCTCCTGATCGCGGCCACGCTGGAAGCGCTCGGCCCGCTGATCGGCAAGACGTTCATCGACCGTTTCCTGTTGCCGCACGACGCGAACATTCCCGCGATCGCGGGGCTGCTGGCCGGGGCGTTGGTCGCCGGCGCGGCGGCCAGCTGGATTCGTTACTTGCAGCTCACGCGACTGGCGGGCCTTGCCATGCGGTCGGTGCAGCGCATTCGCGAAAACGTGTACGGGCACGTTCTGCGCCTGCCCATGAGCTTCTTCGACCGCGCCATCATCGGCCAGATCGTCAGCCGCGTGACGAACGACACCGAAGCCGTCAAGACGCTGTACGTGCAGGTGTTGTTCGTGATGCTGGACAGCGTGATCGTGCTGACGGGGGCGCTGATCGCGATGGTGTGGCTCGATTGGCGGTTGATGCTGATCGTCGCGACGCTCGTGCCTGCCGTGATCCTGATCGTCACCGGCTACCAGAAGCTCTCGGCGCCCGCGGTGACGCGCTCGCGCGAGTTGCGCAGCGAACTCAACGCGCAGGTCGCCGAGTCGATCGGCGGCATGGCCGTGCTGCAGGCAAGCAATGCGACACAGCGTTTCGAAGGCAAGTTCGCGTCGGTGAACGAGGCGCACTACCAGTCGCGGCAAAAGGAGTTGCGCGCCAATGCTTGGTTGTTGCGGCCCGTGCTCGATTTCCTGAACGTGCTCCTGCTGGCCACCGTCATCGGCGTCTTCGGCTTGCGCGAGCAGGGCGGCGCGATGACGGCGCTGGAAGTCGGCGTGCTCTACGCATTCATCAACTACATCGCGCGCGTGGTCGAGCCGCTGATCCAGATCACGATGCAGTTCTCGCAATTGCAGCAGGCGATGGTCGGCGCAGCGCGTGTGCATGCGCTGCTGAAGGAAGTGGAAACGCCCGTCGCGCAGGAACACGGCCGCGTCGAGGAAGGCGAGATCTCCATCGAGCACCTCACCTTCGCGTACAACACGGGCCAGCCGGTGCTGCACGACCTCACGCTGAAGATTCCGCCCGGCAGTTTTCACGGCATCGTCGGCCACACCGGCAGCGGCAAGAGCACGCTGATGTCGCTGCTGCTGCGGTTCTATCCCGCACCGGCCGGCGCCATCCGCATCGATGGCACGCCGGTCGACGCGATCGGCGAAGACCACTTCCGCGAAGCGATCGGGCTCGTGCCGCAGGACCCGTTCCTGCTGGCAGCGAGCGCGCGCGAGAACATCGCGATGGGACGCAAGATGACGCAGGCGCAGATCGAAGCGGCCGCGCGCGCCGCTCACGCGCATGACTTCATCCTGCAGCTCGAGCTCGGCTACGACACGCCGCTGGGTGAAGGCGGCGCGCGCTTGTCAGTGGGGCAGAAGCAATTGATCGCGATCGCCCGGGCCCTGGCCGGCGAGCCGCGCATCCTGTTCCTCGACGAGGCCACGTCCCATATCGATTCGGAAACCGAGCAGGTCGTGCAGCGCGCGCTGAACGAGTTGCGCGGCAAGGTCACCATCGTCGCGATAGCGCACCGGCTGTCGACGATCCGCGACGCCGACCGCATCGTGGTGCTCAATCACGGCCGCATCGCCGAGATCGGCACGCATGGCGAGCTGATGGCGGTCGAAGGGGGCCTGTACCAGCGGCTGTATTTGCTGCAGCAGCTCGAGGAAGAAGAGGGCCTTTAAAGCCGTATTCAGTCGAGCATGTCCACCGTATCCGGATCAGGCACCTCCCCGATCGACTTGCGGGTGAGCTTGCTCTGAGCCATCAGCCAGTCGCAGAAAGCCTTGATCTCCGGCCGCTGCGCGCTGCGCGGGCCGACGATCATCCAGTAGGCCATCGGCGAATCCATGCGCTGGTTCGGCAGCGGCTCGACCAGGTCGCCGTTCGTCAATGCTTCGGCGATCATCGGCAGGCGCGCAAGCACGATCCCTTGCCCGGTCAGCGCGGCCTGCACCATCTGGTACGCGTAGTTGAAATAGAGCCAGCGCTTGGCCTGCAGCTTGGGCAGGCCGTTCTCGTCGAACCAGCGCCGCCACGTGAGCCACTCCAGGTGCGTCGAGTGCGCATCGCCCGCTTCGATCAAGGCGAAGTTGGCAAGGTCCGCGGGCTTCTTGAGCGGCGGGCTGCTTTTCAACAGCCAGGGGCTCGCCACGGGCGTGAGCTGTTCACCGAACAGGCGCACGGCATGCGGCGGCATCGTCGCGGTCGGGCCATAGCGCAGTGCAAGGTCCACGTCGGCGATGTCGAGATCGAGCGTCTGGTCCGATGCGTCGATGCGGATGTCGATGTCGGGGTTGTCGCGCTGGAACTGTTCGAGCCGCGGGATCAGCCACATCGATGCAAATGATGCGAAGGTCGTGAGTGCCACGCTGCGGCGGCCCGCGCTTTGCCGGATCTGGCGCACCGCGCTGTCGATGCGAGGCAGCGAACTCGTCACAGCGAGCAGCAATTGCGCGCCGGCGCTCGTGAGTTCGACCGCGCGCGTGTGCCGCAAGAACAGCGGCACGCCGACTTCTTCTTCGAGCGCCTGGATCTGGCGGCTGACGGCGGACTGCGTCAGCGCCATTTCCTCCGACGCCGCGCGGAAGTTCAGGTGCCGGGCGACCGCTTCGAACGCGCGCATGTAGCCGGCCGAGATCGGCCGGGTGCGAAGGTGGGTTTGCGAATGCTGCATACGTCTTGTCAGGGGGCCGGTTCCTGTCAGCAGTCCGGGCTTGATTGATGCGATTCGGGAATCAATAGGTTAGCCGGATTTCATTGGACTGCCAAGCGTAGGGCGACGATCATTCAATGCCGAAACGTCAACTGACCGGAGAACACCATGCAGATCCCGCAAGTCATCGCCCTCACGCCCCGTTGCGCCGAGCCCACGCTGCCCGGCACGTGGAAACTCGCAGCCGGCCGCGCGATCACGCTGGAACCGCGTGAGCCCGGCGTCCTGAAAGTGGCCCACGGCCGCCTCTGGGTCACGTTCGAGGGGCCGCAAGCCGGCCGCCTGAACGAATCGGGCGACTACTTCATGGGCACCGGCGAGCAGGTGCGCATCGCGCCCGGCCAACGCATGGTGGTGGAGTCGTGGAACGAAGGCTGCCCCGCGTATTTCAGCTGGGACCCGCTGCCGGTCACCGCGCCTGTGCGCCGCTCATTCGCCGATGCGCTGCAGCCGCTGTCGGACGTGCGCCTCGCTCTCGTGTTCGGTGGCCATGCCGTGGCGCGGCTCGTCACCGGCATCGTCCACATCGCGTGGCAGTCGACCTTCGGGCCGCGCACGTCGTCGCACGAAGAGCGGGTCTGCACGCGCCATGGCGCGATGAGCTGAACCCATAATCGCGGGCGTGGCCCGCCCCAAGTCGTCAGATCACGAACTGCGCCGCGACGAGATTCTCGATGTCGCGGCGCAGTGCTTTGCGGACAAGAGTTATCACGCCGCCAGCATGAACGACATTGCCGCGGCGTGCGGCACCTCGAAGGCGCGGCTGTATCACTACTACGAGAGCAAGGAGGCGATCCTGTACGACCTGCTGGATCGCTACACGCAGCGGCTGCTCGCAGTGATCGGCCAGGTCGAGGCGACGGCGCAGCGGCGAAATCTCGACGAACGTGCCGCGTTGCACGAACTGGTGCGATGCTTCCTCGAGGAGTACGAGCATTCGGCCACGCGCCATGCGGCCCTCCTGCACGACACCAAATTCCTCGGCGACGCGCAACGCGAAGCGATCCTCGACCGGCAACGCGATGTGGTCGCAGCGGTCACGCGCTTCCTGCGCCGCGCATACCCGAATCGGGTCACCGCCGCGAACCAGACGCCGCTCACCATGATCCTGTTCGGGATGATCAACTGGACGTTCACGTGGCTGCGCCCCGGCGGGCCCATGAGCTATTCGCAATTCGCCGACGAGGTGATCGCGATGATCGAACAGGGCCTCGCCGGTTGAACCCGCTGCACGTCGTGGTGATGGGGGTGGCGGGCTGCGGCAAGTCCGAAGTCGGCGAGCGGCTCGCAACGACGTTGGGGTTGCCGTTGATCGAGGGAGATGCGTTCCACCCGCCGTCCAACATCGAGAAGATGCGAAACGGCATTGCGCTGGCGGACGGCGACCGTGCGGGCTGGCTCGACGTGCTGGCCCGTGAACTGGCAAAACAGGCAAACGGCGCGGTTCTCACTTGCTCGGCGCTGAAGAAGTCGTATCGCGATCGTTTGCGCGCCGGCGTGCCGCGCTTGCGCTTCGTCCACCTCGCGTTGCCAATCGAGGAGGCGCAGCGGCGCGTCGCTTCGCGCCCCGGCCACTTCATGCCGCCCAGCCTCGTGGCCAGCCAGTTCGCGGCGCTCGAAGATCCGCGCGCCGAGCCCGGTGTCGTGGTGGTTGATGCGTGCCTGCCCCTGGATGAGGTCGCAAGCGCCGCGGCTTGCGCACTGCGCGCCTAGAATTGCGTTCATGTCCAAGGCATTCGCGAGCCAGGCCGACCTGGCCGACAAGAAGATCACGTTCGAGCAGTTGAGCGCCCACTGCTGGGCGTACACGGCCGAAGGCGACCCGAACTCCGGCGTGATCATCGGCGACAAGTTCATCATGGTCAGCGACGCCACGGCAACGCCGGCAATGGCACGCGACCTGATCGCGCGCATCCGCGGCGTGAGCGACAAGCCGATCAAGTACGTGCTGCTCACGCACTATCACGCGGTGCGCGTGCTCGGTGCGAGCGCCTATTTCGCCGAGGGCGCCACCGAAGTCATCGCCAGCCAGGGCACGTACGAATTGATCGTGGAGCGCGGCAAGGAAGACATGCAGTCCGAGATGGACCGCTTCCCGCGCCTGTTCCGCAACGCGGAAACGGTGCCGGGCCTCACGTGGCCGACGCTGGTGATCGACGGCAAGCTGACCGTCGACCTCGGTGGCGTGAAGGTGCAGATCTGGCATCCGGGCCCCGGGCACACGCGCGGCGACACCATCGCCTGG
>DATLBJ010000069.1:0-3801 GCA_035526975.1 Ramlibacter sp. | reverse complement strand
GACGGGTTCTCGGACTTGCGCGAGATCTTGTCGATCTCGTCGATGTAGACGATGCCCGACTGCGCCTTCTCGACGTCGTAGTCGCACTTCTGCAGCAGCTTCTGGATGATGTTCTCGACGTCCTCGCCCACGTAGCCGGCTTCGGTCAGCGTGGTGGCGTCGGCGATGGTGAACGGAACGTTGAGAAGGCGCGCCAGCGTTTCCGCCAGCAGCGTCTTGCCCGAACCGGTCGGGCCGATCAGCAGGATGTTGGACTTCGACAGCTCGATGTCGTCGTTCTTGAGCCGCGACTCGATGCGCTTGTAGTGGTTGTACACGGCCACCGACAGCGTCTTCTTCGCGCGCGGCTGGCCGATCACGTACTGGTCGAGGACTTCCAGGATCTCGCGCGGCTTGGGCAGGTGGCTGCGGGCGGCGTGCGCCTTCTCCTCGAGCTCCTCGCGGATGATGTCGTTGCACAGCTCAACGCATTCATCGCAGATGAACACGCTGGGGCCAGCGATCAGCTTGCGCACTTCGTGCTGGCTCTTGCCGCAGAAGGAGCAGTACAGGATCTTGCTGCTGTCGCCGGAACGGCCCTGGCGGTCGTCGGTCATGCTTTGTTGCCCTGGCCCGGAGGCCTCGAAAAATCGGGGTCGGCCCGAGAATAACACAGCCCGTCAGGGGGCACGCCCGCCTCCCCCGGAGGGGTGGCAGGCGGCTGCTGGCGGGAGTACGGAATGGCTGCGCCTGGCTGGATCAGCCGGCCTGGATGCTGTCTTCGGGGCGGCTGTTGAGCACCGCGTCGACGACACCGTAGGCCTTGGCTTCTTCGGCCGCCATGAAGTAGTCGCGTTCGACGTCGCGCTCGATCTTCTCGATCGGCTGGCCGGTGTTGGCGGCGAGTTCGGCGTTCAGGCGCTCGCGCAGGTACAGGATTTCCTTGGCCTGGATCGCGATGTCCGACGCCTGGCCCTGCGTGCCGCCGGAAGGCTGGTGGATCATCACGCGCGAGTTCGGAAGGATGTAGCGCTTGCCCTTCGCGCCCGCAGCGAGCAGGAACGAACCCATGCTCGCCGCCTGGCCGACGCAGATCGTGCTGACGTCCGGCTTGATGAAACGCATGGTGTCGTAGATCGCCATGCCGGCCGTGACCACGCCGCCGGGCGAATTGATGTACAGGCTGATGTCCTTCTCGGGGTTCTCGGCCTCGAGGAACAGCAACTGCGCGACCACGACGTTGGCGACGTAGTCGTCGATCGGCCCTACGAGGAAGATGACGCGTTCCTTGAGCAGGCGCGAATAGATGTCGAACGCGCGCTCGCCGCGCGGCGTCTGTTCGACCACCATCGGGACGAGATTGAGACCCTGGGTCGGTTGCATGCCTTGCTCCTTGGGGATGCCGCTCACGCGGCCGGTCGCATCACTTCCGTGAAGCTCATTGCCTGCTCGGTCGCGTCGGCGCGTTCGGCGATCCAGTCGATCACCTGCTCTTCCATGACGCGATTCCTCAGGTTGCCCATGAGATTGGGGTCGTTGCGATAGAGTTCAATGACCTGGGCCGGATCCTCGTAAGTCGAGGCGATCAGGTTGAGGGTCTCGCGCACGCGCGCGGCATCGAGGTGGAGGTCGTTCTGGCGCGCGATCTCGCCGACAAGCAGGCCGGCCGCGATGCGATTGCGGGCCGGGACCATGAAGTTCTCCGGAAGCATCTTCACGTTCTGGCCCTGTTGGCGGGCCTGCTCGGCCGCGGCATTGGCCAGCGAGCGGGCTTCGGCCTCGATCAGGCGCGGCGGCAGCTCCACCTGGGCGTAGGCCGCGACCAGCTTCTGCGCCACTTCGGCGCGCAGGCGGGCCATGAGCGTGCCCTTGAGCTCGCGCTCGAGGTTGGCGCGCACTTCCTTGCGGAAGGTCTCGACCTTCCCGCCCTTGATGCCGAAGCTCTTCACGAACGCGTCGTCGAGCTCGGGCAGCACTGCTTCGGCAACCTGCAGGACCTTAACGTGGACCTTGGCGGTCTGGCCCGCCAGCGCGGGAACGCGCCAGTCGGCCGGGAAGGACACGTCGATCTCCTTTTCCTCGCCGGCGGACATGCCTTCGAGGCCCGCTTCGATCTGCGGATACATCACGTTCGAACCGAGCACCGCGGCGCCCTGCTCCACGCCTTCGGCGGGAATGCGCTCGTCGGCGGTGCGGGCGAAGGTCTCGACGCGGGCGAGGTCGCCGGCCTGCGCGGCGCGCTCGACCGGATTCCACGTGCGGCGCTGCTGGCGCAGCGTGCCGATCATTTCGTCGATGTCGGCATCGGCGACCACGGCCGTCGGCCGGTTGAACTTGAGCGTCGACACATCGATCTTGCCGAAGTCGGGAACGACCTCGAAAGTCGCCGTGTAACGGATCTCGCCGTTCTCGCCCTTCGGCTCGGCCTGGATGCTGGGATTGCCGGCAAGCGTGACGTGCTGTTCGCGCACGGCTTCGTCGAAGGACTCGCGAACGAGTTCGCCGAAAGCTTCCGAGCGCACCTGCGCGCCGAAGCGCTGCTCGATCACCTTGGTCGGGACCTTGCCGCGGCGGAAGCCCTTGAGGTTGGCGGTGCGCGCGATCTCGCGCAGGCGGTTGCCGACGGCGCCTTCCAGGCGCTCGGCCGGCAGGCTGACCGTCATGCGGCGCTCAAGCGCGGTGGTGTTCTCGAGGGAGACTTGCATGTTCACTCCTGAATCCATGCCGGTTGTGCGGCACGGGAAAAATAAAAAACCCGCGGGTTCGGCGCTCCCCGCGCACCTCGACGATTGGTGCGAAAGGAGAGACTCGAACTCTCACGGGTTTCCCCACAGGAACCTAAATCCTGGGCGTCTACCAATTCCGCCACTTTCGCCTGGCACGCGCGGGCCTGAACTTCGGAGGGATGGGCTGGTGGGCCGTGAAGGATTCGAACCTTCGACCTATTGATTAAGAGTCAACTGCTCTACCAACTGAGCTAACGGCCCGTGATACATCCAGCGGGACTGCCCAACCTTGCCCGCCGAAGCGGCTGCGACGCGGCATTATGCCGCATCGGGGAACTGGGGTGGAAGACGGGATTCGAACCCGCGACCCTCGGAATCACAATCCGATGCTCTAACCGACTGAGCTACATCCACCATTGAAACGTGTCGCTACAACTGCTACCCAGGTCGCCCTGGTGTCACGGCGCTCGTGAAGTGGCGCGCCCGACAGGAATCGAACCTGTAACCGCCGGCTTAGAAGGCCGGTGCTCTATCCAGTTGAGCTACGGGCGCACGCTGGAATCGTGAACCGGGCCCGCCGCCACGACAATGCCGCGGATGGTCGGGGTAGAGGGATTCGAACCCCCGACATCCTGCTCCCAAAGCAGGCGCGCTACCAGACTGCGCTATACCCCGGTGGGACATGGGCATCGGGACGCCCGGCGCGCATTTTAGGGGGCGACGGCTTCGCGCGCAATGCGAGCCCCCCATGGAGGCCAGGCACACCGCGCCGCGAATGCTCCGGAGCGGGCGCTGCGATTGTGCCGACGACGTCACATCGCACGCGATGCTGCACGCCCGCAGCGCCTCCCCGGTCGGTCTCGCGTCACAAAAAAGGGCGATGCGAACACGCGCTACCCGAATTTGATTCCGCCGCATTCAACGCCGCGACCGCACATCGCGTGCGCAAAAGAACAGGGCCAGCGAGCAAGCCCGCTGGCCCTTTCGTTCTGCTTGTTGTGGCGCGCCCGGAGAGATTCGAACTCCCGACCCCCAAGTTCGTAGCCTGGTGCTCTATCCAACTGAGCTACGGGCGCAGAAGCGAAATTATGCCGAG